>QMYR01000205.1 GCA_003662765.1 Candidatus Thorarchaeota archaeon | reverse complement strand
TCCAAGACTGTTTCTATGTGGATACCGAACTGCCAGTTCCAGAGGCTCAATGAGAATTGGGCCATTGCGGTGAAAACGGCGAGTTTCCATAGATTCCTAGTCAGACCCAGAAGACGACTCTCGTCTTGAGAATCAGGGTATGCGTCACTGCTCATGGGGGTTGCTACCTCTTGTTCCGAATCCCGGGACGAGCGTACCTGCTCAAGTAGGTAGCGGACGAAGAACGCCAGAGAAATGGATTGTGGCAGTGTGTGTGTCTCTCTGAAGACTATGCATAATGGTGAATGGTTGGCCGTCGTTTGCCACAAACACTTTTCCTCCTATGTTTCAAGGAGTCACGAGGCGACCAAGCTTGTCAGAGATGCATGAGCTTGACGCGATGAAAAGCGCAGAAAAACACGGATACACTCTTGCGTTGATGGTTTTCGTAGTAGGGTTTCTTCTTGCAATTCCTTTTGTGCTAATCACGCCGTTGGAACCTGTGGCAGCTGTGGCGCTAGGAGTGTACCTGTTGGGCGTGATGATTGTTGGACTCTTGATCACTCTACGTCACGCCATCACTGCACGGTTCGCAGAGGTTGTAGAAATGATGAACGAGCGGTTGCCTGGGCGTCCCGTTCTTTGCGATGATGCTGCGGTCGTAGACCTTCACCCCCTGTACGTCGTGCTCCCGCGCGGAGATGTGTACGTGATGTACTTCATTGCAGTGACTGGAGAATTAGCGACCACCGTTGAGCCCAGTGACCCTGTGCCAACAATCGAACGAGACTTCCCACCCGAGCCCATTGAGGTGGCCGGCTATGCTGTCTACAAGAGCTCCGGGATTGTGAGATTTCTGAGAGGGGACTGCAGCCCCGTCCGTGCGCCGGGAATGATGTACGCAGTCGTGTTGCACAGAGACGATACAATCAGGAACCTCTACACGAACTTGGCAATTCCATCCAATGAGGAGATGGCCGAGATTCTGAGTCATCTACGCGTGGACGCTGGCATCCCGTGATGCCACTGGTCGACGAGTCGTTTACGTAACCTGTCTCAGCTTGAGGTGTGCGCCCACTCCGTGTCTATGCCAAGCAGTTGCTCGTAACTTTTAAGGTGCGGACTGCCTCATTTGGCCAGCAGACTCGTCGGAGACGCCATTGCATTGCCAATAGTTCTGAAAGAGGCAGACCTCAGGCTCAACAGAGCTGTGACATTCGAGTGGCTAAGCACGAATGGCCTAGGCGGGTATGCTTCTTCGACGATTGTGGGTCTGAACACACGAGGTTATCACGGGCTACTTGTGTGTGCTCTCAACCCGCCTGTGGATCGCTGGCTCACGCTCTCCAGACTTGATGAGGTTGTCGTGACGAGCGAGGGTGAGTACAATCTGAGCACGGAGCAGACCGAGGCTGGCGTCACGCATCGCGGTTACAGGCTGTTGACAGGCTTCGCTCTAAGTCCGCTACCCACAATGACCTATTGTACGGGTACGGTGACAATGAAGAAGACAGTATTCATGCCGTACCGGCGCAACATCACTGTTGTCAATTACGAGATCTCCACGGACGAGGAGATAGTCTTCACGGTGACACCTCTCCACACGGCCCGAGACTTTCACGCTAGGCCTCCGCGTCTGGACTTCACACCCGAATACGAAGTTATCGATGACCACTCCTACTACGCCTTCGACGAGAGGCTCAACAGTCCTTGGGTGTTCTGCTACACACCGGATGCCGAATTCTCGCCATCTGAGATTCGTATCACTGAACCCCAGGTGTACCGTCGTGACAAGGCAATGGGATTGCCTCATACTGAGGAGCTATGGATTCCTGGGGTGTTTCATACAGTACTGCCTGCGGGGGAACACTTTCTCTCGTTTCTGTTTGCAGCCGGCCCATCTCGGAAAGACTTGGAAAAGGACCTTGGCCAGCTCACAAGAGCCAAGCGGAAGGACTTTGCACGACTCCGGTTTGATGAGCTGAGGAGGAGGAAAGTACTAAATGATCGGGCCTACGCCCTATCAACAAAGGAGCGCGAAGAAGACATAGAGTGGTTGGTGTTCAACGCCGACTCGTTCATCGTGGACCGTGTGTCCACAAGAGCGCGGTCAGTCATTGCTGGCTATCACAATCTTGCAGACATCGGCCTGGACGCAATGATTTCTCTTCCCGGATTGACGGTGGCCATCGGGCGGTTCAATGATGCCCGAGAGATCCTCCGGACATATGCGCGGCACTCACGATACGGCCTCGTGCCAAACGACTTTCCTGACAGGGGCATACAGCCGGAGTACGACAGCGTGGACGCCTCTCTCTGGTACATCTTGGCAGTACATCACTACGTCAAGGCAACTACCGACACAGAGTTCCTTCACGGGATAATCTGGGACACACTCGAGTCTATTATATCCGCTTACCGCATGGGTACGAAGTATAACATCCACGAGGATCATGACGGACTGATCTTCTCGGGAATCGAGGGCGTGGAGGTCTCGTGGATGAACGAACGAATTGGTAACTGGGTGGCGACGCCCCGCATCGGCAAGTGTGTTGAGGTCAATGCGCTATGGTTCAATTCCTTGATGGCAATGGGTGATCTTGCGGAGATGCGGGGACGCGACCCGTATGAGTACCGTGCGGTGGCGTCATGGGTGCGAGAGGCCTTCGTTCAGACATTCTGGGACGATGAGCTGGGATATCTCTATGATGTGGTGACTGACGAGCACAAGGACGCGGCAATCAGACCAAACCAGATCTTCGCCCTTAGCCTGCCATATCGGCTGCTTGACCAGAAGAAGGCTGAGGCTGTTCTCAAGGTGGTGACTGACGAGCTATTGACTCCCTATGGACTAAGAACACTGTCCCCACGTGATTCGCGGTTTGTGAGGGCAGTCACCGGGGGTCCCCGTGCGAGAGCGGGGGCGGTACATCAGGGGACTGTTCATCCGTGGCTCATTGGTCCATACATCTCGGCATTTCTGCGTGTCAAGGGGGCAACTGAGGCGAACAAGAGGTATGCAGACGAGCACTTTTTCCGACCTGTTCTCAATACGATTCGAACCGGCTGCCTCGGTACAATCTCGGACATGTTTGACGGCTCCAAGCCACATCGTGACCGCGGGTGTGTTTCGCGTGCTAGGTCTGTGGCAGAGCTTCTTCGTGTCTATTTCGAGGAGCTGTGAGCATGAGAGAGGTTGCTGACGGTGTCTTCTTGGTGACCGTGCCGACTCCCTTTCCGGTTGGCCCAGTCAACTGTTACATCTTGGATGGTCACCCGCTCACGCTCATAGACTGCGGCCCCAGATATCCCCCCGCGATCAACGAGCTGCGTGCCGCACTGGACGAGCTGGGCCACGACTTCTTAGAAGTTCAGCAGATCTTGCTGACGCATGGTCACATTGATCACGCTGGTCTTGCAGGGTTTATTGCTGCTGGTGGTCGGGACGCCGGGCCGGAGAATACTCCGGTGTATATTCACTCCGAGGACCTGCGGCGCGTGGCGAATCATCAGCGGTATATTCGGGGTCGCATGCAGGCGTACATTGACATTGCGGTGAGGTCGGGCGCTCCTGAGGCAATAGTCGCAGCAATGAAACAGGATAGTCTTGCAGAGTATTTCGCAGCGCTTGGCGAGTCTGTTCCGCATGCGGTTGCCCTGGCGGACGGAAACAAAGTTTCCAGCCCGATTGGTCCCCTCAAGGTCGTATGGACACCCGGTCATACGAGGGGTTGCGTTTGCTATGCCGCTGATGAGCAGCATGTTCTTTTCACGGGCGACCATGTTCTGCTTGATATCAGCTCTAACCCAAGCCTGGACTTTGAAGGGCCCGGGATCTCGTTGCTCACGTATCTTGACTCGCTAAGGCGAATCTTGACATATGACGGTTACTTGGTCCTACCAGGACACCGCGAGCCGATTCAAGACCTAGCGAAACGGGTGGAGGAACTTCGGGCGGATATTGAAGACAAGCTCGACCGGCTACGTGACGCCTTGGGGCCAGCTCCCACAACGATGTACGACCTGTCGCGGATACTCTACGGAAACTACGGCTTGAACCAGCTTGTGCTTGCTCTTGCAGAGACGACGGATCTTGCACGCGTTCTTGAGCAGCAAGGAGTGGCGCGTCTTGTTGAGACCGAGGAACATCCCGGCGTCATCTGTGCGATGTTGAACACGAAGGGTTGATGTCAATCCCAGATCCTGAGAGTCGAAGTACGTCTGGATTATAGCTGCATTAGATTGATATACGTAGGAGGGGCGGTATAGAGTGCAGTTCGTCGTCGGTTTCTTCCATCAGAGGACCATAGGAATGATCCTTTGATGAACCAAGTCACGCCAATCAACCACCTGTGCAACTCGGAACAGTTCCAGAAACAAGTGTATGCGTCTGAGAGCATAGGAGATGGCAGGAGGTTCAATTGAGATGAAAAAGACGACTAGTATGCTAATCATGGCTCTCCTCGTATTGAGCGTTGCCGCCGCCGTGGGCATGGCAAGTGCTCAGAGCGAAGAGCCCTATATCCGTGTACAATGGCATGAGGCGGACGAGATCCACCCCTTTGAGCACACGGATGAGAACTCGCAGTGGATCTTCGGACCACAGCCGAGCATACTGGTCACGTACGCGGAGAACGGCACAAACATTGCCGACTGCGACTATCATGTCGCCGTGGGTGTTGAGTTGTATATCAACATCACGATACCCAAGTCATTCTTGGGTGAGGGCAATGATCTTGACTCAGTCCTGTTCTGGGCATCGGGTCATAAGCCGCGTTCTCCGTTGTTCGTGCTCCAGTACAATGCTACAGCTGACGAGTGGAACAAGCTGTCCTTCTCGTACCAGCCAGGTCAAGAGGAGCCTACTCCTAGTGATTTCCTGTTCCTCAACAGGACAGACTCATCCTACAAGGTCACGACAGAATACTACGTGATCGTGTTTGCGATTACGTTTGTTCAGGATGTGGGACCGGCGGTGTTCTGGACGGGAATGCAGGCCACTGATACCAACGGTCGTCCGGT
>QMYR01000204.1 GCA_003662765.1 Candidatus Thorarchaeota archaeon | reverse complement strand
TACTCTCCTACGTTCGTCAGAGTGCCACAGTCACTACCGTAGAGAATCCTGACCCAGCCATTGGAGGAATATGTCACAATGCATCCTGTGTAGTCGCTCTCCGCAACCCTCTCGGTGTCCGACGTGATCACTGTCAGAATCTTGCGTCCGAGCTCCACTGACGCTCGCACCAATCCAGTTCCTCTCTTTATCTTCTCTTCCCATTGGTGGTGTAGTAGCACACCTGAATGAGAGCCTCCACTCTCCTGTGGCCTATGAGGCATACTTCGTGACCACGCTGGTTCTGCATGGCCTGTCTGCGTCACCTCAGGGGCACATCTAGGACCAAGAGTGTGACTCATGATGCCGCAGTGGTGTGTGGCGGAGGATTTCTCCACACCACAGAATAGGTGGAAAAGTGCGAGCATTACTTAAATGGGCTCTATGGGACCCTAATATGCCATATTCTCTTGATGTTTGTCTTGTGACAATGCTCATCGGTGACGAATATGCAACGGAAGCACATTCTCATGGTACTGATTCTGAGCGCCATGCTCATGGCGAGTGTGGTTCCATCCCGAACAGCCTTGCGTTGGAATGACAACGTGGTCCCCGCACCGACGTCAGGGCAAGGCCACCGTTCTGGGACAGAGCACAGCACCTCGGAAATCTACACCGCGTACAAGAGATATGCAGATGGGAAGGTCGAAGAGGTAGGCACCGCAGAGGTCAATGATGCCGTCAAGCAGACCACATTGGCAAATGATAGCGACTGGCAGCCGCTGTCAAGCGATGTGTGTGAGATTGGCAGCAACTCTCAGGTCTATTTGCTTGCCCCCAGCAGCACGAAGACGCATCGAATCTTTGGCATGACCTATGATTCTAATTCCTCAGGGGAGTTTACCCAACTGTACAGGTGGAAAGACTCCGATGAATATGAGGAGGGAGTCGAGAATCACCCGGCGTCCACCGGGGGCGATTTCGACGGTGATGGCTGCGACGAGCTTGTGACCCTGACGAACTTTCTCGCAGAACAGAAGTGCCATGTCGAGGTCTACGACGACCTGTTCCACAACTTCACGTGGATGAAGAAGTTCACACCACAAGAGGATGGCGAATGGTTCATTGGGGCTGCAACGGGAAACTTCGACGGCGACAGAACCGATGAACTCGTGATTGTAGCCACTGACGAATTGAGTCACAACGCCTACTTCTACATCTACAGCTACAATGCCACTGACGATACATGGTCGCTGCTGAAGAAGGTCACGGATCCGACGTTAGATGCGGACCAGAACTCGTACCAGAGCTATGAGTACTTCAACGTGGGCTGCGGCGACGTTGACAATGACAGCCTTGATGAGCTTGTGGCGGTGACCAGCTGGGACCTCACTTTCTTGAACATCTGGGTCTTTGACCACGCTGAGGCGAACTTCTCGCTGCTCGACCTGAAGGAGTCGACCATCGGCGGTGATGACATGTCCCTGGCCGACTATGATGGTGACGATGTGCCCGAGATAATGGTCTACACGGGGACCAGCGTCCACTGCTACACAGTCGAGGATGGCAGCATCGAATATGAAGCATCTTGGGGGCTGCCGAGTGATGTCTGGGGCATCCGCTCCTCAGGGCGCATGGCGGGCTATGACTGTCGCATCGACGATCACCAGCAGGTGGCATTTGCCTTCACGGATAACTCCAAAGCGATTGTAGCAATTTACCAACTCAATATCAGTACTGGCACGGCGAACGAGCTCTGGAAACACACTTTCAGTACGTCGATCTACTATCGTGCTGCCACTGTCTGCACTGGCAACTTTGATCTCGACCCGTTCCAAGAAACGGTTGTTGCCTACTGCTACCCCCAATACGAGGGTAGCCCGGTCGTGATGTACGTCATCGACGATTACAACACTTCCTACAACATCATGTACAGCTACGAGCGGACCTGCGAAGTGTCCTACGCGAATCCCTCCCTATGTGCTATTGACTCCGATGGTTCAATCCTCCTTCGTTACCTCCACGAACACAACAGGACCTATTCACGCCCCTATGTGATGGCCGTGATGGCAGCCCCTCCAACTGTTTCTGGAATCTCCCAGAACTACTTGTCAACGTCCACCAAGTTCGGCACGGCCGTTGAGCAGAGCTCATCGGTCGGCAATGGCTATAGCGTGACGACAGGGATTACGCTCTCATACGAGGCAGGGGACCCTTTTGGCCTGTTCAAGGCAGAGGCGTCGCTGACGTTCTCGACCGAGTTTGAGAGGACGAACACGGTCACTGAGACGTTCACAGAATGCCGTGAGTTCACGGGGAGCTACGAGCATGACTACGTGATCTTCGAGACAGTCCTGTACGACAACTACTACTATGAGATTTGCGCCCATCCGAACAGGACACAGGTGGGCTCGCTCATTGCAATCAGCGTGCCGGGTACGCCTCAGGTGTACAAATGGACTACCGACTACTTCAACGACGCCTTTGCCGACTTCATGACAATCGGCCCAGAGACCTTCAACCACACGATAGGCAATCCAGGGTCATATCCGACATGGGACAAGATGCGTGATATCGAGGAGAAGTACGATGGAATCGGCTTCTGGCGATGTTCGAAGACAATGGCCGTTGGTCAGGGGACGGGCTCGAACGCTGTGGAGATCGACCTGAGCACCGAGCAGACCTCTGAGACCTCTCTGACTCTCACCGTAGAGTTTGAGGCCGGTTTCAGTGTGGGCGGTGTCGGGCTCTCGGTGAGCTGCGGCTACGGACACTCCTGGGCCTACTCAATAACGGTGGGCCAGAGCACAGCGTACCGGGGCGATGTGGGCGATATCACCGCGAGCGACGAATACGAGGCGTACAGGTACTCCTATGGCATCTTCGTGTACAACTTTAAGAGGCCGGACTCTCCAGTCCGGTATCAGGTGCTGAACTACTGGGTCGAGGACTACAACCCGCCTCAGACGACCACCGGCGCCTCCACAACCGGGTCGAACACCACAACGGCGGCGACCGGCTTCACCCTCCCCACCTGGCTCAATCTGCCAAGTGATTGGAGGCTGTTGGGTGGTGCCGGGGTTGCAGTGATCGTCCTCGGGGCAATAGTCGTTCGGAGGCTCAGGCACGGTGCCAGTGCTGCAGCAGCGTCCAAGGCTGCAAGGAGGGCGGCTCGAAAGAAGTCGAAGAGATGAGTTCGATTCATTATGAGACGGAGCGGCACGCTTGTCGGAGAGATCCGAGCACGAGAGTTGTGCCGCTCCGGACTACTTCTCCTCAGTTGGTTTCCCAGGCACGAGCCTGTCATGCGGCTATCTACCGGAGAGGCTGTTCATGATTCTGGACACATTGGCAATGAGTGAGGCACAATCCTGGATGACGTATGCGGCGATTGGTTCTAACTCAAGATACTCTTGCACCAAGAAGAGGCGGAACGTCATTTCGAAGCACATTCCTAAACGCGTATTGCGGGAGTCTGCCTTGATCTGACAGGGAGGGTCAGAACAGAATGCGATCGGGTTTGTCAAGACTTCTCGCAATATCACTTGTCACTATGATGTTGGCACTTGCATTTGCGCCAGTGCCGGTTGCTGCATTGTCCAGTTCGAGTTCTGGCACCAACGACTTGGACTGGCATGGTCTGCTGCCGGGAGATATCATCCTCGTTTCGAATCCCGGGTCACTCACTGACGGTCTCATTCCGGGACAGTTTCAGCATGCAGCCCTATACTGAGCATGCAGCCCTACCCGCCCTGTAATCACTGTGAGGTTCTTGCATCCGAGCTCTCTTGACGCTCGCACCAACCCCTGCTCCTCTCTTTCCCTCGTCTTTCCATCCGTAGCGTCGTAGCACACCTGAACGAGGGTTTCCACTCCCCTGCGACCCACAACAACGAAGTCCACCTCGTGACCATGCTGGTCCTGCCAGTAATAGACGCGTTGGGCAGTCAGGAGGTGTTGCTTGTAGAGCTGGATGGCCACCAGGGACTCGAACCGGCGTGTCAGCGACTCGGCCATGGAGGAGAACGGCTGGAACAGGCCGACATCCACAGGATACACTTTGCGGGGCGTCTGAATGATGCCTCTGGCTGACCTTGAGTAGCGTGGCACTGTGAATATCATGAAGGCCTCTTGAAATTGGCTCATCAGTTCGGCCAGTGTCTTCTTGCTCTTGTCTACGCCTATGCTCTTGAGGAACTTGGCAGTCTTCGATATCGAGAAGATCTGCCCTAAGTTGCTCATGACTAAGTCCCTGAAGATTCTTGCCCCTTCGATGTCGCGTACCCTGAATCGCTCAACGACATCCCGGAAGAAGATAGTGTCTACGTACGACTCCAACAGGTCAATCTTGCTAGAGGAGAGGTAGACTCGTGGGAAACCGCCCCACTCCAAGTACCTGTGAAGGACGGCAAGAGCCCGCCGGTCAGTCGCCCCCTCGTATTGCAACACCTCGCTGGGACTGAATGGGAAGACGACCCGTGTGATGCTCCGTCCCCGCAGTTGTGTGGCAATCTCGCGGCTCAGGAGGCGAGAGCTGGAACCGGACACGAAGATGGGGAATCGGCCCATGTTGTGTAGACCACGCAGCCACGATGACCAGTCGTCAATCGACTGTACCTCATCAAGAAAGAGCACTCTGCGGTCCGGCAATGGATCATTAGGAACGTGGATAAGCTCCGAGTGCTCGACCCGACACATGAGGTCCTCGAAATCAACATACACCATATCGTCCTTTCCAAAATTCCTCGTCAGATCCTCCGATATTTGAAACATGAAGAACGTCTTCCCGGCCCTCCGCGGGCCGATCATGTTCGTGGTTTCATCGGTCAGGACAGAGAAGATATGCGGCTTGATGATCTAATGTGTCGAGTTACTCCACTCTGCCACAGCTCTCTTCGAGTCCTGTTTTCCCACGAGTCTGTGAGAAACGACTTGTTGTAGAAACTGTTTGCTACGGGACTACACCATGCTCTGTTGGCACCATTGGGAAAGATGTGACGTTTGCCCTGTGGCCCCTCGAGAAGAGATAGATACTTGCGGGCGCAAGAAGTTGT
>QMYR01000203.1 GCA_003662765.1 Candidatus Thorarchaeota archaeon | reverse complement strand
TTCCATATGTCTTCCAGACATCCTCAACGCGTACGACGGCCTTCAACTCTAGACCCCCCTAAGCACGATGTCCGGCTCTGTGATTGCATTCTTCCACGCTGGCACCACTGTTGCCACCAACACTGGAACGATTGCAACTGCATAGACCATGAACAATGCTGAGGGTGTGATGAGCAGTGGTATTCCCCCATTGAGGAGCACGAGATTCCATCCTAGAAGATATCCTGCGAGAAGGGGGGCGCCTAGGACGAAATCATATACGATTGCAATTGAAACTCCCAGACTTGCTCCCAGAAGGCTCAACACCATACTCTCAAACATGCGAATCTCCAAGACATCTACGGTGTCAAATCCAAGTGCTTTCAGGAGGCCAACTTCACGGCGGGCCTCATCCGACCCCGCGCTTGACACCGTGAATGCAAGCATGACAACGGTCATGATCAGAACCACCCAGAGGAGATCAATGATTCCCGCACGTCCGCCGTAGGTCTGAAGAGCAATATCTCTAAGGGCATCTCTCGTCAGTACCCGGGCCTCAGGCATTGCATTGTCGAGGCGAAATGCGACGCTATTAAGGTCACGTCCCGGTTCAATCCACACCGCGATATCCGTGCAAGTGCCGTTTTCCACACCCAACAGGCGCCGCGCGCTGTCCATGTCAGTGATTATCAGATCGTAGCTGAAGATCTTTGACTTGCTTGAGAAAACTCCAACCACCTCAAACTCTACAAGCTGGTCGTCGTATGCGATGAGTGAGAGTTTGGAACCAACATGAATCTGTACCGAAGCAGCCGATGCGGCCATCATGTCAACGATTCCTTGTCCTATCACTATCTTTCTTGTGTCATTTGACGAGAGAAACCTCCCGTCCCCAATGATATCAGTACCCACAGCTCCGAACGCAGACCCGTAATCACTTGCATTGATTCCCGTGACTGTAAAGAGATATCCACTCCCAACATCTATGTACCCCCAGACGCGCGGAGTGGCCATCCTTACACCACGCGTCCGGCTGATGTTGTCGCACCAGCTCACCGGAAGTGGAACCTGTCTGCCTCCCCCTAGTCGCTGTAGTATTATGTCCGGCCCCTCCTCCATCGAGTATGTGACATCCTGTACGACACCGTCATGAATGAACTGGACCGAGCACAAGAGGGTGGTGGAGAGGATGAGCGCGACGATGACTGCAGTGCTTCGCACTCTGTACTTCAAGACGTTTCCAAGTGCATAGCTAGCCAGATTGACGTGTCGATGAACTCCCATACGACTTCCTCCCGACGGCGAGGACAATAGTGACTGGTATCAATGCAAACGCAAGCGCAACACCAAGGAGCCTCCAATCGACTCTTGGACTAGTTCTGAGGGGCGGGTGAACTCTGCCTGCTGCCCATTCTGTGGATGCATACAGCCGAGGCCATACGAACGGGTTTCCCGTGTATATCGAGTATCCCCCGGTACATCGCCAATCATCCCATACACCGACTCGAGCGCAGGCGATCTGCCATAGTATGAGTCCTGAAGAAAGGCAGGCCCAATCTCCGGCAACGGCCAGCCGCCACTGTGTCTATACGATTGTCCCAAGACACAGACGGAACCCAGATTAAACAACACTGCCAGAATGAGTGTTCCGAGGATTAGGCGCTTCGGTTTCACGTGAGTAGTCACTTCCTCATGGCCATTCGTAAGGACAGCTGATGATGGTGCCACCGTACATGTCCAAGAAGTGGCTCTCACACAGCTCTGTATTGTCCATGTCGCCGCATACTGCCACAACAGTTGGTGTGCCTGTGGTGGGACATAGGTATTCAGGTTGGTATATCCACACAACCATCGGGTCATTCCAGTCCATCAGCATTCCGCAGATTGCGCAGTGGACCTGTATGTTCTCGAGCAGATCTATCTCACCTGTTTCAACAATGTGGTCGAAGGCTAGGAGTGAAACATTGATGCAACAGTAGTGCCGCGTGGTGCCATTGGCGAAAGTGAATATCACCTCATGACCCATTGGCTCCACTATCTCGAGTCCAGTCCAGTCACAGTATCGGTGCACTGGTAGAGTCATGGTATATGTATAGATGCCAAAGCAGCCCAGTACGACCAATGCTATCTCAAGCATTTTCCGCTGGTCGGCATTCAAGGCCTTCACGTCCTATGTATCTACTCAAGGCTCACGTACATTGATATCAGACCAATGACAGCAATCAGGGCGCCCAAGACTGTTTCCACGTTTCTGGTGAACCAACAACGCATTTCCATTGCGCAGACCGGCGCGAACGTCCATGGTGCCACGGCCACAACAATGCCTAAGACAAACACCGTGAAGTTGAGAATAGTGATGACCTTCATGCGTTCATCTTGGTGCTTACTCACTGATATATATCTCGAAAACTTGAGTATCAGCGGAGTTCGAGATTGGAGCGTTGTCATATGCTGTGACATAGACCTGAACGGTAGTGTTGGCGGGCACCGGCCCGAACTGAGCTACCCATCGACCACCCGCTATGCAGAGGCATGCCAAGAAGTGCATCTCATAATCCTCCCACTCACCATCTCCAATACGTGAGTGAAGGGTTGCCCCTGAAACACCGGACCTGTCGATGCAGTAGATTGTGACGCTAATCATGTCGCCGGGTGCTGGGTCCACGGGAAGGATATCAACCTCGTAGATGTACGGCCCCTCGACGTCATCAAGGACTATCATGACTATCGCTGCAGATAGGCCGATCATCAGAAGAATACCCATGGCGATTAGTTTGGTCTGGTCTCGCATCACAACGACTCTCCGATGATGCTACTTACCAAGACCTGTATCACAACATTTCAGTCTTTGTGAATGATGCGAGTTGCAAACGGTTTCTCACCTGAGCCCAATCGCACGAAGCGGCTTCTCGATGCAGAAGTCCCAATCGCTCCTCCAATTTCCTGTCTTCTGGTCAAAGGTTTCCGCCCAGAGACCGTAGGTCTGCGAGTGTTTGTAGTCGATGATCAGGAGTTCATAGCTGTCGCAAATCCGCCAGATTAGAGAAACGAGCTCTGACAAGTGTGCTGATGGCAGACGAGCGTACCACACGAAGCCGTCAGGCATTGACCTGATACTAGACGAGAACGGGAAGGTACCTCTCTGAAGTTTTCCTATTAACGTACGGGTGATATCACTTGAGGCCTTGGCCAGGACCATGGGCGTATTGTAGACATCGAAGTACGTCCAGTTAATGAACACCCGATAGGAGTCTATCACCTGCCTCAACTTGACAATCCGCTTGGATATTCTCTGCTGTGTGCTACCCTCCCGCGGATTGAGCCCCAGTTTCCGAATAACCTCGATGTTCTTCTGTCTGGCGTTGTCCGTCAGTATCTGGAGGATCTTCGCATCTAGCTCGTCTATCTCAACTCGGCTGCTGGTTGTTTTCGAAGACCCGACTCTATCGGTCTGCATGTCAGGCTCTGCGATTTCGCTGTTCCACCATCTTTCCCAGTCGAATATCCAGACCATCCTCTCAGAATCCCACGCTTCAAGCAAGGGGCGAGTATATGTTGAGCCGTAGACTCTCTGGAGAGTGGGCAACTCTGTGACGCCTTCGACCAGACCGCTGTTTCTCATCGTTTCGAAGGCCTCTTGAAGATGCGGGAGCGCCTCTGGAGGCTGCCGAAACTGGACCAGCATCCCATGTCGTGTGCCCCCGAATACCCGGGCCCGGTATAGTGTGTACGGATGTTTCTCGCAGAATTCCTCAATCCGTAGTAGGGCCTCGTGACTGGTGACATCAAGCAGGAAGTCATAGATTTCAAGGCCGAGCAAGTGAACCTTCAGATCCGGCTTGACACCTAGGAACATCTTGTCGCGAGCAAGCTTCTTCAACCAAGATATGACTGTGGGCGTCGAACGTCCTATCTCCTCAGCCAGCCTCTTGGCTGGCGCCATGGGCATCTCTTGCAACTTGAAGAGAAGCTCCAACATTCCTTGGTTCACAGGTATACTACCCTCTTTTTCAGAAGTATGCGCTCACAGTGGGAAGACCAGGTCCGCCACCTGTTGGCGGGTCGAATGAGAACGCATCCTCTACCGAAACTCTCCCTCTACCAAGACCAAGTATGGATGCGAGCATCTTCACATCATACCAGCCGCTCTCGCATGCCATGTTAATACAATCTATGTTCAGCGTAGAATCGGAAGGGGCCTTATAGACGCTTACTCTAAAGGCGTACGTGGTTCCTGACGGCAGGGTCACCCACAGATTGATGTCCACTCTTGTTGGCTCAAGGTCCCGCAGGGCGAACTGAACTAGGATCTTGATATCGTCGGCACTCGAGTCGCCGTCCAGATCAGCATAGTACGCGTCAGCAATGTAGAGCAGACTGCTATCGGCCGTTTTCGGGGAGGCACACACAACGGGAATGCATGAAACTGCTAGAAGCGTCGCGAGGAGCAAAAGGGCCTTGACTCTGTACAATCCGCTCACCGATGGGCAAGTATTTTCAACCCATATATAAGTCTGCTTAACTTTCAAGCCGCCGTGACTGAATCAGATTCTCCTATTACCCGAAGTTAAATCCATTGCGCGACAATGCTAGCGCATGAGCCTAGTCGATCTACTCATTGGCCTGTCTATCGGTCTGCTGTTCACGATTGTTGTCTATCTCGCAATGAGAGCACATCTACGTCATAGGATCGAAATGGTCGAGAGTGAGTTTCGCAAGATGTGGGCTGAGCAAGAGGGCGCGCTGAGAAAGGATGTGGCTGATAGAAGCAGACGCGTCTTGAAGGGTAAGATTGCAGAGCAGCTCATCCCTCTTCTCCACGATGTCTTCAAGTACGAGCCCTCAGATGCACGATTCATCGGTTCCCCCATTGACTATGTGATATTCGACGGTTATACTCGTGCGAAAGACAGTCACTCGGACCAGCCCATCGCAGTAGTTCTTGCGGACGTAAAGACGGGTGGAGCAAGACTGAACCGCACCGAGCGGATGATTCGGGAGGCTGTTGAGGCCGGTCGCGTACGCTGGGAAACCATCAGGCTGGACTTCTGACATTTCATGCC
>QMYR01000202.1 GCA_003662765.1 Candidatus Thorarchaeota archaeon | reverse complement strand
TCTCCCCATCATGTTGTCAGTATCTGCTGCTGCTCGTCGCCTTGGTGTGTGCAAAGACCATCCGCCGCTGGGACGCAGCAGGTCAACCCTATTATCTTCGTACTTGAATGTGTGGAGTTCAAATAGTGCGAGTGGGAACAGATGGTCGAAGATTACCTCTGTTGTCCTCACTGTGGGAGTGAGCTCCACGCAGATGTCAACGCCGTGAGGAACATCATTGAGGTTCAACAGTCCAGTACCGTTGCTGGGCGGACAGGGACCTAGTCCCCAAGACTGTCCAAATTACAATCAACGGTCCTGCAGGTGTTGGTTCTGCTTTGGCACTTGTCACAACGATATTCGGTGGACTCGGTCAGCTCGCGTCGGCTTGGTTCAGCAACTCGATCCAGATTGTCCAGCTTTGGATATCGATGATGAATCCAGTTGAATGGGCCGCATTTATTGCAATCACGGGATTGGAAGTCATCATTGCAATAATCACTGCGGGGGCTGAGCCTATGGTTCGGCTTCAAGCAGGAATAGCATCTACGGTGATAAATACGGCCGTGATCGCAGTATCTGACTACAACGACAACAATGATGTGCCGTGCCAGTCGGTCATGGAAGCTATTAGCCAATTGTCCTAACCAGCAATGACAAGAACAGAGGTGGCTTGGCATAGGGGACGGATGATGTATGGAGTCTACTGATATGCCCTCTGGCCAAGCTGCCGATTCTCTTCTTTCTCAAGGTGCTGGCGATATTGCAGTTCACACGTTTCGGGTATGGAGCCGGGGAATTACAACGTATGCCGCCGTTGCAGCTATGTTCCTCGTGACGTATGAGATTCTCAAGATTTCATCCATGTGGTTCCTCTTCGGGGAATTAGGTCTCACACTTGTCCCGGTAGGTACGACTCCGCTTGCTAACATGGACTCGTTCAGAACGTTTGTCATGATTGTGACGTATTCAATCAGTGCCATGTCGTATGGGCTTAGCCTGACGGCCTTGGCCGTGACACTCATGCTAGTGGGACTGCCGATCGGGGCCTTTGCAATTGGAGCAATGATCCATATCACAGGCGACATTTCTAACACAACCCAACGCAGGTCTTTTTGGGCCGGCGTCATGAGAGCAAGGCTCCGTCTTGTGGAGCTGACGGGGGTCTTCATCGTGACAGGTATCATTGCCGGTGTCTTCTTTGTTCCCTTGGCTGTGCTCTCGCAGGCGGCAACTGGTGCCGGAGTGTCCGCGGACGCTGCACTGTATGTGCTACTCGTGCCCTCGGTCACGCTTGCGGTCATTGGCCTGTATGTGCTCGCACGTCTGCTGCCAGCGATGGCCGTTGCAACCAGAGAGAATCTTGGAGTGCTGGCAAGCGTCCGGAAGGCATGGGATCTCACGCGGCGAAATGTGATTCATGTACTTGGAAGCGCCGCCCTTGTGAACCTCGTACTGGGATTGGTTGCATTCGCGGAGATTGTATTGGTGGCGGTTCTGCAACTGGTCGGTCTTGTTGTAAGTACAATAACGATTACCATTGTCATCACAATTGTCAATCTCCTGTTCTTCTCGTCCGTCCATTTTGTCTATCAGTCGTTACTGTACGATGATCTGACTGCGAGAGAGCGGCTGTTACGAAAAGACGCTAGTGAGGCCGCATCTGACGGAGCATTGTGGTAGTCGTCTTTCCCACAGACAAGGTTTTAAAAGAGGTGAGCCAGACCAGACTCTGAACTCTCAGCAGTAGTTGGGAGCTCTTGGAGCGTTTCAGAGCATGTTTCGCACGCAAAGCATGGATTATGACCGGGCGATAACAGTCTTCTCACCCGAGGGCAGGCTCTACCAAGTGGAGTACGCAACAGAAGCCGTTCGGCACGGCCCGTTGGCAGTGGGTGTCAAGGCCGCTGACGGTGTTGTTCTTGCTGGAGAGAAACGTGCCCCACATCCATTGGTGGATGTTGACACGCTGAAGAAAATCCTGTTGATTGACGATCATGTGGGAACTGCCATCGCCGGGCTTCATGCAGATGCGCGCAAACTTATTGACCAGGCCCGTGTACAGGCCCAGGTCAACCGCCTCAGCTACGACGAGCCAATCTCAATTCGGGCGCTTGTGGTGGACATATGCGACACCAAGCAGGTCTACACACAGTTTGGTGGAGTGCGCCCCTTCGGAGTTTCTCTGCTCGTCGGAGGAATTGACGATCAGGGGCCACAACTGTACACAACAGACCCATCAGGTTCTTTCTGGGGCTGGAAGGCCACAGCCATCGGCAAGGAGTCTGACGCTGTCAGGGACTTCTTCAATGAGAAGTACAAGGATGGCTTGGACATGGACGGCGCAATGAGGTTGGCGCTTCAAGGCCTGCTGAAGGGCACGGGTGATGAGAAGGAGACCGACCCAGCCAAGAAGGCGCGTCTTGTCGAGATTGGCCGAATTGACATGACTGACAAGGTGTTCCGGATACTCTCTCACGATGAGGTCAAGTCCCTGATCGAGGCAGTACTGGCCGAGTGATACTGAGCCAGTGGTTTCATCTCTTGCACCGATTGACGAGATGGTCAACTATCATCCCTGCAATATCAAGACCCGTTACTCTCGACAGTGCGCTCCAAGAGGGCGAGGCATTTGCCTCGATGACGCAGGGTCCGTTTCTCGACTCCAAGATGTCCACGCCGGTGTAGTCCAGCTCGAGAACTTCCGCAGTCTTAATTGCGCACTCCTCGTATTCCTCATCCAAGTGCGCCAGCTCTGCCCTTCCGCCACCGTGAACGTTCGTCCGCCACTCGCCCTCCACCCCCTCTGGAAGGTACCGGTACATCGCTCCCACAAGCCTTCCACCAATAACGAACGCCCTGATGTCTCTGCCGGGCTTGTCAATCACCTCTTGAACGTAGAGCACCTGTCCCAGCTGATGAATGAACTTCATGGCGCGGTAGGTCAGTTCTTTGTGGCCCGCGCGTAATGATCCCATTCCTCTCGCGCCAATCAACGGTTTTATGACCACATCGCCGACTTCTTCGACGAACTTTATCGCGGCCTCCAGATTCTCTCCCACATAGGTCCTTGGGACGCGAATTCCTGCCTTGTGAAGTGCTGTCAGGGTGGCATACTTGTCCTTGGCCCTTCTAAACGAGTACGCCGGGTTCATTACATAGATACCTGCATCTTCAAAGTGTTCAAGAAGACTGATTCTGAATGTGATCTGGTCGCCGGTGCCGAAGCCAACGGTGCGCACAATCATGCCATCCATGTTGGAGATGTCCTCGTCGTCCAAGTGTATGAACCGGTTTGGAATCTCGGCTGCAACATCCGGAAGCCTGAACGGCTTGACCGTGTGGCCTCGTTTCTCCATTGCCTGAATCAGGCTTCTGGTTGCCCAGTTGTTCACATTTTCATGATAGCTGATGCCGAGAAACATGGTCCTATTCTCCACACAGGGGTCGGCACGATTCCGCACGGACTGAGGCCACGTTGCGTCGCTTGACCGAAGCTGCGATTCTTCCTCTTACGTCTTATGACCGCATCACCGTGTTCCCGGCAGGTTGTGTCCTTAAGCATTGAGGCCCGGAGCTATGACATAACGTGTCCGCGGTACGACACAAGCTGATCCTCATAGATTGGAAAGTCCATGACGAACGAGTTAAACTTGAAAATCGGCACGACAGGGACACCGGAGTGTAGCACCACATTTTCTACAAGCCAAGTGACGAGTACGGGGTAGAGTGTGTAACTGCCGGGCCTGAGCGTTGGCATCTTTCTCATGAGTAGGCTGAGATTGTCAGCCAGCTGACGTGTGCGTTCGGCCTGTCGTTCGGCAGCCTGCCTCAGTGCCGATGTCTTGCCCATTCGCGATGCCCACATCTTCGCATCCACGACAATCATGCGCCGGTCACGTACGCCAATCACATCTATCTCCATGCCACGTTCTCCCATGTCACCTCTTCGGCGCAGGCTCTGCACACATATGAATCCATTCTCTTCGAGGATTGCAGCCACGAGGCCCTCAAAGTCTTTCCATGTCAGTGCATCAACCACTCTCTCGATGTCGACACCACGCGATACAACTGCAATGGCCATTCTAATGCGCGCATCTCTATCAAGTGTCCAGCCATTGACGAGGTCGCATGTGGCATCGAACTGGCGAAGAATGACCCTGGTACTCTCGTCAGGGTCGAGAATCTTTGTGCCATTCTTTGTCTGTCCTAGAATGCGAAGCATAATGTCTGCGACTGTCTGCATCGGGGACTACTGTGGGCCTTTTAGTTTATAACCTGAACTCTGTAACTGTAACCCGAGCTGCTATGTCCGAGATGGAGGAAGGATGGAAACGCGTCCTTGGTGCATTTGAGGACTGGATTGAATACGAGGCCTCTGAGTTCGGTCCGTGGACTGCCTACTTCTCGCTTGACAATCTGCGCGACCTAACCGAGGAGGAGAGACTTGGATGGATGCACAAGATGTACGACGAGGTGATTCCGGGGCGCATTGACAAGTGCCGAGAGGCGGGTGTTGCACTTGAGGACTTTCTGCCCTTCATGCCGGACAACGAGGCGATTGAGACTGTTCGCTCCATGATTGATCTCAGTATTGTGTTGCAGGATAGCATGATGCACTTGAGCGACATAGTGGCCCAGATGATGGAAGAGTACAGAGAGGGTGGACTAGACGAGATTGTGCCGCTTCTGGAGTCGCTTGCAAGTGCTGAAGAGGACATCCGCCATCACATGAGCCTCTTCAGCAAGGGTTTCGGAAAGCTGAGGGCGATGGGCCTAGAGATTCCTGAGGAGATCTGACCACTTCTCAGGCTCCCCGCGAGAAACTTGTGAGGTCATCGACTACGTGACCAGAATTGAACCACCACGATCTCCATCGAACAAACCCCGTCAGGAATGGGCTTAAGGTGCCCCCGTCTGGCCGTTTGTTAAGTATTCTGGGCAAGAGAGGGCCCATTCTTGTGACGCTCGTCGTCGATGTGGGCCTGGTGTTCAGAGATGCGCCCCACAGCCCCTCTGGAGGCCCTCTGCCGGCCCTCCTGGCGATGGTGTGTCTATATTCTGCACGGGGGAAGAATAGG
>QMYR01000201.1 GCA_003662765.1 Candidatus Thorarchaeota archaeon | reverse complement strand
TCATTGAGGTTCAACAACCCAGTACCGTTGCTGGGAGGACACGGACCTAGTGTCCAACATTGTGCAAACCACAATCAACGGTGTAGCATAGCTTTCGGTGCAACAAGCTCCTGCAGGAGCCCCCTTGTGACCAGCGTCTTTTGAGGTCTGCATTCAAGTGAAACGAGCCTTTACCTCTGGCAGATTGAGGTAGATCAAAGGTCAACAGGCAGAGGACTATCCCCTCGACAGCTGCAAAGGACACAAAATACAGCGGAATGGCGATTATGTTCACAATCACAGCCATGTTCCAAGCCTAGGGCTCACGTGCCATGAGTCCCTTTGCGGCCCAAAGAGCAACCACGGCTACAATGAATCCAAGGGCGGAGAGAGCGTCCTCTAACCAGGCAAGTCCCAGCACTGCGACGAACAGGTCGAGCAACGCGTTGACAATCAGAAAGAAGACTGCATTGCTGAAGCTACTAGACCCGAATCTGCGCTCCGGTTCAATCGTAATCTCGTGCATACGTTGGACCAACTGTTCTCGCACGGTGACGCACACTGATTAGGCTCCCGGTGGACATTCAGTCCAGCTGCTCCAGGCAGCCTCGAGCTAGGTAGTACGTAGGCGAATGACTTATAATGTGAGATACGCAAGGCCAAGTGACGCGCCTTGAGCAAGTCGCAACATATATTGTCACATAGTTGTGACAGTCGCAACTTCTCAGGCTGTGGGCGAATGAGAAACGCGGAGCAACGACCGCTGACCTCCGAGAACAGGCACGGCACTGGGACCTGCCGTGCAACGACGAGCCGTACTCGATTGTTGTTGCAGATTCCGCGTTGACATCCGCAGACTGCGCGTGGGCCAAGAACAAGCCGCCTTTCGGAGGCTGCATGCAGGCTCGCTGTCACACGAAGACAACGAGATCCAATCGCATGAGAGCGATGACAAAGGGCATTGATTAGGAAGATGTCCGAACCTTCACCGGGCGTCGCGAGATGGGGACCAAGCCGCCAACATGCGGGCCTGCCCCCTGCCTCCCACTATTTCTGCGTGCCGAGCAAGAAGCCATTGGGGAGCCTAGCTGACACTGATGATACGGGGGCCAGCAGCCCCCAGAGATCCTACGAACCCCCTGTCCGCATCTTATTGACAATGAAGCACTTCTGGCGATAAGCCTCTTCGTCAAGTGACGCAATGAAGTTTTCAAGCCTCTTGACGCGTGTGAATTCTTCTTCTATGCCGAGGTCCCTAACCGTGACCAAGGCCTTCT
Organism: Candidatus Thorarchaeota archaeon; assembly: GCA_003662765.1. Lineage (GTDB taxonomy): Archaea > Asgardarchaeota > Thorarchaeia > Thorarchaeales > Thorarchaeaceae > B65-G9. Next base: position 3,851 of record QMYR01000201.1, on the reverse strand, counting down.
TGTCTGCGATTCGGACGTAGATTCCGCCAATCCCAACATGATGTTTCATGTAGACCGGCTGGTCCTGACCTTTCACCCTGTAGAACCCTTGTCTTCTGAGCATCCTTGAGAACATTTGCATCTGTCTAGCCCTCCCGGCGGCTGACAACCTAAGGAGTACACGTATCCCCGATATAAACACATCAGGTACCTAGGAGTACACGTATGATTCTAGCCAGAATGGCTATGTGCATATTTTGCACTAACGGGGTTCATTGGCTACAAAAAGATGCAATGATTGTCCTATTTCTAATACGATACTCCAATATTCGATTCCTGAAGCTCCGAACCAATACTATTTCGCGCCAAACAGTCATACGTGTACTCAACTGAAAATGGTCAGTCACGATGAAACAACATACGTGTACTAGATATGTTTCTTAGCATGTACTCCGTATCAGATCTCTGTATCAGGTAAACGCGCATGGACAATGATGGCACTGGTGCGTGTACTGATGTGGTCCAGTCTATTATGAGGAGTCAGACAGCCTGTGAGGAAAAATAGCCGCTCTAGGAGATGCCAGCTTGGCCAAAACATCTCGTCAGACGCTTCCGCGGTGGCCGGTCAGTGCTCACGAGCAGTCGTCAAGCCAAGAGAACCCTTAAAACGGGTCCGCGCTGGCTTCGTGTGAGGCACCATGGACATTATCAGCGACATCACGCAAGCTATTCTAGCCGTTCTTGAGCCGGTTTCGCATATGCCATACTCCACAGTCTTCGTTGTGGTGGTCAGCGTGGCCATTGGCGCAATCTCCACAATGGCCACAGTCCGACTGACAGACACGGAGCAGCTGAAAGCTGACATGGAAGTAATCAAGGCTTGGCAGGCGAAGATGAACCTAGCGCGTAAGACGATGGATCCGGTTCTTCTCCAGGAAGTTATGGAGAGCCAGTCACAAGTCATGACGATACAGGCACGTATGATGCAGGCACGAATGAAACCCATGTGTGTGTTCTATATCCCCTTTATTATCATCTTCGGTATTCTTAACATGCTGTATGCTGGCACTCCCGTCGCGATCTTGCCGTTCAACATTCAGAAGGTCCTGCCGTTCCTGAACGGATGGGTTGGTGTGGAAATGCCAAATGGTGAGTTCGGACTCTTCTTCTGGTCATGGTATGCTCTCGCAAGCATGAGCCTTGGGGGGCTGATAAGACGTCTTGCGAACCTAGGCATGTGAGCTCGCTTCGTTATCCATGGTTGAGTGTGGCCACTTCCAGTCCTCATGCATTATTGACAGACTCGCGGGCCGCTGCGGTGCTGCGCGGCCCTATCGCGAATAGCATGACCGTGGCGACAACAGCAAGCACGAGGGACACCTGGAATGTGGCCAAGTGACCCAGATTGTCCCATGTCCAGCCGAGCAGCGCTCCTGCGGGGAGGGCTGTGATTCCGAGGATCATCTGGAATGCACCAATGATGCTTGCTCGCCTCTCATCCTCGACGAGATCTGAAACAAAGCTCGTCTGAACAGGATCGAGAGCGCCAGCGCTCAGCCCGAAGAAGACCATGAGAGGAATCGCGGTCAGCCAATCGACAACAAGGTGAGCCCAAAGAGAAGTGAGGGCCAAGAGAACGAATGCAACAACAAGGATAGTCTTGCGGCCGAATCGGTCTGAAGCGCTACCAAAGGGATAGGCAGAAACCGCATAGACCGCCGCATAAAGGATGTACAGGAGTGGAAGCTGGACCTCCGTGTAACCGAAGTCGGCGCAGAAGAGAATTAGAAATGAATAGCTGTACGTGGCCAGCGCAAGGGTGACCGACGCGACGAGGAAGATTTTGAGGTCCCTGTTAAGACCACGGAACGAAAGTCCCTTGAAGACGCTCTTTCCCGGGCGCTCTCGCACGAGCAGAGCCACAAGAATGACTGACATGCTACCGGGGATTGCCGCCAAGATGAACGTCCAGAAGTAACCCAGATACATGAAGAGCACAAAGCTGATGGTTGCACCGACAACAGCACCCGCCGAGTCCATCGCTCGCAAGATTCCAAACGCCTTGCCTCGTCTTGCCTCCCCCGAGTGCGCTGCCACTATCGCATCACGTGGCGGGCCCCTCATCTTGCCGAGTCTATCCATGGCCTTGAGGAACAGAATCTGCCAGAAGGTGGTAGAGAAGATGAAGGTGAGCCGTGCCAGCATGGAAACGAGGTAGCCGCTGACAATGAACGGCTTTCTCTTTCTCAGCCGGTCTGACGCGTAGCCGGCCGCAAGCTTTGAGAGAGCGGTCACAGCAAGCGCCATGCCATCAACGATTCCTATCTGAGTCAGGTTGAGCCCCAGTTGGTTCTTGAGAAATGTGGGCCATATCGGCGCGATCATGTCAGACCCAGCGTCGTTGAGAAATGATGCTGCACCGAATACAAGTGCCGGGTCTGGCTCCTTGTCAGTCATGGGGGCAGGGGTCATGGCTTCTTCTGATATTCCCGTGGTGTTGCGCCTCCTTTCAATAGGGCTGTCCTTCCCACATTCATCTGCTATTTATCTGCTAGGGCGAACGTAGAACCGTTCTTGCTAGTGTTTCACATGGTCAGCTTGCCTGTCACGTAAGAGTATTATCGCGGGACTGGCCTTACCCCTGAGCATGAACGACTCCGGATCTGACGTCTACTTCGGATCAATCCAGCATGGAATTCCTGCGAGGTTCGCTTCCCTTGCTGCCAAGGTAGACGAGATCGTCAAGCTACTTGACTTCTCCACCATTGACAAGAAGGACAAAGTTGCCATCAAGATGCATCTGGGCTTTCGAGACGGCTATCAGACCGTGCCGGTCTTTTTTGTTCGCCGGATTGTGGAGGCAGTCAAGGAGCAGGGAGCCTTTCCGTTTGTCACAGACAATCCCACCTCGGTCTACAATGCCGTCTATCGCGGATACACACAGGAGACATGTGGATGCCCAATCATCCCCGTCAGCGGCGTAAAGGACGGTTACACATACCGCAAGAAGACTGACACTCATGGCGTCAAGTCGATGGACCTTGCCGGCGCGCTCTACGATGCGGATGTGTTGATTGATCTGACCCATGTGAAGGGCCACAACTCATGCGGCTATGGAGGCGCCATCAAGAACATAGCTCTCGGAGGTTATGCTGCTCAGACTCGTTGGAAGAAGTACCACACCGTGTACAAGTCCATCCCGTACTGGCATCCTGACAAGTGCATCCCCGAGCATGCCAAGAAACTGGTCGAGTCCTGTCCTCTCAAGTGCATCTCGTACGACGAGAAGAAGCATGAGCTGGACATCGTATTCGACAGATGCAATCAGTGCATGGAGTGTATGAAGGCTGACAAGGGAGTGGGCTGCATAGAGATCAGACAGGAACACTTCTCAGCGTTTCAGGAGCTGATGGCTGTCGGGGCAAAGCACGTCCTCGACACCTTCGACAAGGACAAGGTCTTCTTCATCAATTTCCTGATTGAGATAACGGCTCTGTGCGACTGCTGGGGGTTCGGTCAACCCTGCGTTGTACACGACATAGGCGTCTTGGGCAGCCGTGATATTGTTGCGACCGAGCAGGCAAGTCTGGACCTGATTGCCAAGCAAGGTCTCATCGAGGAGATGATACCGCCCTACCTGAAGTCCCTTGTGTTCAGACAGGAGGGACTCCACCCCTTTGCTCAGCTCCATGGACCGATGAAGGACCCGTACATCGTGGTGGACTACGCTCAGCGTCTGGGGCTGGGGACGCGCCAGTACAACCTGATAGAGGTCCTGTCTCCAGACGAAACTGCAAAGATGGAACAACCGAAGGGCGTTAGCGAGGGTGAGCCGTCGTTCTTCTAGGTTGGGATACGAACACGGCTTGCGG
>QMYR01000200.1 GCA_003662765.1 Candidatus Thorarchaeota archaeon | reverse complement strand
CAGGGCAAATTTGGCGGTAGAGGTCAGACCAGTGACCTTGCCCCTCTGATGTTCCATGGCAACTTCTGGTATCGAGTGAAGGAACCGAAGATCTTCGTCACGGAGGTAGTCGGCAATCAGAACGCGTACACCACCAAGAAGGTCAATGACTTTCTACGTTCCTTCATGAACGAGCGAATCATCGACGAGTTTGCCCACTATGACCTCCAGGCTGTGTTCACACAGCTGGACGAGACCTCAATGAAGGTCAAGACCAAGGTCAGGATGAACTTCGAGCGGATTGGGCTGGAGCTCGTTGATCTGAAGTTTGAGGGCATAGATACATCCGAGAAGTACCGCGAACGCCTGTTCTGGCTCCGCACCGGCGGTGTTGCAGGTCAGCAGCTAGCGGGCATGGAAACCATGAAGGACGCCGCCGAATCACTTGGTCACAGCCCTGGTGCGGGCTTCGGTGCTGGGATGGGCTTCATGGGCGCCATGGGCAGCATGGTGCAGGGCGGTAGTGGCGGTGGTGCTCCTGCTGCTGCACCCGCGGGTGCAAAGTTCTGTCCGAACTGTGGCACAAAGCTCAACGGCGCGAAGTTCTGTCCCAACTGCGGTTTGAAGATTGGGTAGGCAGTCAATGCCCCCGTCTTCTTTTCTTTTCATATTTTGATCCACAACACGGACACCGAGTCGATGGTTTCCGAAAGCATTATGCGATACGAGGGAGTCTCAGCACAACATGCAGAGCTGTTGCTGAGCCGGAAGGATTCGCATGCGCTATGACCAGACTCTTCTCAGGTCCTGTGGTCTTCTACAGGATACGGTCACGGGCAGCATTGATCTCTCCGGGACTCCAACCCCATATATCTACGACCGGACCAATCGAATGTTCTACGTGGAACTAGACAACCGGGCTCCTGACCAACTATTCGAATCCTTCGCTCAGCTGTCCATGTTCGACTACCTATGGTTGGGCGGCCGCCGACCAATGCTTCTCCGTACCTTTGGAGAGCGACAACTGATTGGTCCGGAGAAGATCGTCGGTGTGGAAACGGAGCAACTCAGCCACACTCTTCTGTACCATCTGTTCAACACGCATCATGACATGCGTCGGGCCGAGCGGCGTCTGAGGACACTTCGTCTGGCCCTTGCGCAGAGCGTCGCAGCGTCGGGTCTGGAGGTCGCGCCAGTAGCTGCCGCAGAGGACTTGATTCGGCGGATTGTGACCCTCCTGCACCTTCTCAGACACGGTGTCGTGGAGTACGAGGGTAGCGCGTCGCGCCGTGGTGCTGCCGCTCTCATAGACAGGCTTCTCGACTCCGGCCGGTCTGTGGCTGAGGCCGTAGTGAGTCTGTGTGGCGGCGAGAGCGCAGACCTACTGACCACCCCCTCGCCCTCAGCGTTCACTTACGCATCGCTCATAGAATGGCTCTTTGGAGAGCCGCCATGGCCTGAGTGTTCTGTGCCGTTCGATGAACGTTCAGTACGTGGCCTCTTGAGGTGGTTGACTCAGGAAGTGATCGCAGGGGATCGGCTCGAGGCAGGCATACTGGAGTTCCTGCACGAGACATACCTGTCGTTACCCGGTGCTATATCTGTCGCAGAAGGGCCGTCGTCGAAGGTCTTCGAAAACCAACGGCCAAATCGTAGGACCGGGTCATACTACACTCCTGAGGAACTTGCGCATGAGATAGTCAGCACATCTCTTGCGAAATGGCTGGCAGACCAGGCCGATGTCAATGTATACGACCCGACTGAAACAGAGTCGCTCAATTCATCGATGCGTTCCCGTGCCCTCAGAACTCTGAGAGGGGTACGTGTGCTGGATCCATCGGCGGGAGCGGGAGTCTTCCTGCTTGCTGCAGCTGACTGGCTTCTTCGTGCTCGGCGTTTCTTGGGTGATACGCGTCCTGAGCACACTGTTCGACGCGAGATAATCGAATCGAACATCTACGGAGTGGACCTATTGAGTTCGGCGACGAATTGCTCAGCCCTCAGGTTGAGATTGTGGTTGCTTCTCGGCTGGCCTCCCTCCCGACCGCTTCCGAATCTTAGGCTACGGTTGGCAACAGGGAACAGCCTCATCGGTGCCATCCGTGGCAGATCAAAGGGCCATCGTTTCGAATCCTCTGCTACTCCCGCCCTTGATTGGGACTCGGTCTTTCCGGAGGTGTTCTCAGATGGCGACGGTGGCTTTGACATCATTGTGGGCAATCCTCCATATGGTAATATCACCTCTCCTGTGGAGCGTGCGGTGATCAGACGCACATACCCGTGGGAGACGTACGGAGGTCGAGAGGGAACATGGAACAGTGCCTCTCTATTTCTCGTGCGATCAAGAATGCTGCTGAATGATTCTGGTCATCTCGGTCTTCTACTCCCCAACAGTATTCTGAGGGTGCGGCAATTCTCAAAGACGCGGGCTTTTCTACGACGCCAGCTGGGCCTGTGGGGTGTGACCGACGTAGGTAGTCCTTTTCCGCATGTCACCTTAGAAATGGTGACGCTCTTTGCTTCAGTACGTCCCCGGGTTCGCACTGAGACGGTGTGCATACGCACACGCCGACACGACCTTCCGCAGTGTCACCCTGTGACACGGGAGCGGCTCGACGCACGGGATATCATGGTTCTCTATCATGACGATATCTTTGACAGGGTCTACGATGCTGGGCGGACCGGAGTTCTCTCAGCCAGCCGCGGACGTGACATACCTGCGACGCACACCCGACCCAACCGCTCACCGGGCTATGACGTGCCCTACGCCGCGACGGGACGTAGCGTGAGTAGGTACGGTTTCAACGAGTCGCACCTGAGTTTTGCAGACGACTGGTTCGAGAGCGACCGGCTCCTTCGCGAGTCCTATGAGAGCCGGTTTCTAGTGTCGACCAAGAACCTCCCGTTTCCCAGATGCGCGTTGAAGCCTCAGGGAATGTTGCATGGCGGCGGTGTGGTGAGGATCCGCGTTCATAGTCCACGCATGAACGAGGCAGCGATAGGACTCATCCTGAACTCTGAGCTTGTCAGATACATCTGCATGCGCTATCTAACGAACTACTCACAGCTAACAACATGTCTCAACACCGGAATCATGGACGAGATTCCAGTGGCCTATCCCGACGAGGACTCTGCATTCCAAGTCCTCTTTCATGCACTTCAGCTTCTTTACAGCAGCAATGGTCATGCAGGCAGTGTCGTGGATAGCATCGAGACTATCGCGAATGCTCTCGTCTACGAGCTCTATCTCTTGGACAGCTCCGTTCTGTTAGACGCAGTCACACAACTTGGCGACGAGGTTCGGAATCACCTGGGTCTGCAGGATGTGCTTGGAGCACTCGTTAACGAGAAGACGATGGGGTTGGCACAAGAGATCATGAACAATCCTGTTGTCGAGCGCATCAGGGCTGCTCCAAGAATGGGGCGGTTTCGCTGACACTGAGGCTTATATAGGCGAGTCAGACACTCAGTGCGAACCTCGATGGTGACGGAAGACGGAACCCAGGACGATTCCGAAGAGCTGGCTGAAGCCATAGTGGAATCGGTATCGGCTGGTGAGAGTGCTAAGGAGGATGGCCTTACCACCCGGGAGCGCGAGATTGAGCGAAGGGTGGCGGAAGAGCGGCGCAGGAAGGGCGAGGAGGTGAAGAGGCGTCTGAAGAGCAGAGGCGTTAGTCCTCTTCGCTATCGCTGGCCGGCAGGTATTCTTCTCGGTGCAGCGCTGCTCTCTGTCTGGACGGAGTTTTCCGTTGTGATGGTGCATCCCCCGGGAATCGGATTCGATACGTTATTCGAGGTCTATCTCGAATACGGCAGTGTATTCTTTCTGTTTCCCATCGTTTCAGGCATATTCCTAGTCCTCTGTGCGTACTGGGCCTACACAGACCCACGAGGTACATTCATGTCCATCATACCTGCAATGATGATGACCATGTCCAGTGCGACGGTCTATTGGCTGGTGTCATTTGCAGTCGCCGCAGACCCAAACATCGGAGTGCATGTGACGGAAACACCCCTTACGATGTTGCTCGTGGCAGTGCTGTGTTTTCTGGCTATCTTCATGAGAGAGAAAGAGTGATTATTCTCGGAGGAAGTCGTCCAGTCGGCCCTCCTGTTCGAGCATTTCCATCCAGTCTATTCGGTTCTGGTCGCCCCCGCTGTTTAGAATCTCGACGATCTTATTCGCGGTCTCCCGGGGAGAGAGGCTGGTGGTGTCTATCTCACTGACAATCTCCTCATCAAATGCATCGAGCGCATCCATCTGGCAAACCCCGATGACCTCAGCCTCCACATTCTCTGCCACCTTTGCCTCAGAGTAGCCTCTCTGCTTCAGCCTCTCACGAAGCACTTGCGGGTGAGTGCGTAAGATGAATGCATGCTCGACCTCTTTGCTCGGTATGAGGTCAATGTAATGGCCCTCGATTATCAGCCGTCCCTTTTTCTTCTCCAGCAGACTGATTATCGCATCCACAAGACAGTCTTCATCGACGACTCCTGTGTTTCGGGCCTTGTCGATAGCCTTTACGCACCCCGCGTCATCTGCAAGCTGGCCCAGTGAGAAGACTTCCACGGAGAGCAATGAACCAAGGACTCTTGCAACCTCTGTCTTGCCGGTACCGGGTGTGCCACCAATCACTATCACTGTCAATGAGTTTCAACCACCATGTTGCTCGGCCGTTATCGTAATAACGGTGTTTTCGATAGCAATGATAGTTCAGTTCCGTCAGGTGAAGGTTCTTTAGCGTACCGATAACACCTACGCATAGAGGCGCCCCTCGAATGACGGCAACGATACGAATTGACAGAGTCTCGCAATCGCTCCTCCTTGCCGGAGTGATTGCAGCAGCCTCAGCAGTGATGCTGTGGTCGGTCAGTCAGCTCCTTACGCTTCTGATGATGGTAGTTTCGGTCCATCTCCTCATGGCAGGGTGGCTCAGATCCCGCTGGCAGTCGGGGCCGTCGTTGCCCATGAGCGAGCTCAGGGTGATTATCCATCAACGACGGCTGAACCGTGCGCTTCCTCGGGCGGACGGCACGTTGCAGTTGTCTTCTGAAGACGAGGCTCCCCTCAGTGTGCCTGCCGAGGACAATGAGGAAGCATCAGACTACCGCCCTGTGCCTGCTGAGATTGT
>QMYR01000199.1 GCA_003662765.1 Candidatus Thorarchaeota archaeon | reverse complement strand
GCTTGTTGTACGAATCCCAGTCATACCGGAGTGGCTGGAGCTGACTCCAGGTTTCATGTTTTCGGAACTCGGCGGCATTATCGGTGGGATCCCCGGTGGAATTCTCGTGGGTGCGGTCGTTGGGATGGGCGGTGCCTTCGCCGGCGGTGAAGTACCGATTTTGCCCATGATTGGAAACATCTGCCTCGGCATTGGGACCGGCTACGCAATCCATGTGACATCCGACCGCGATGGCTGGAAATATTGGGTGATGGTAGTCGTGGGAGGCGCGATAATCGGTGGCTTTTTCCCCACGATGACGATATTTGCCAGTGCCACTGACGCCCTCGAGCTCTCAGTGATATACGCCATGATTGACGCAGCACAGGCTGCTCTGTGGGCAGTCGTTGCACTGATTCTTGAGAAATCTGTCATCCGACCCATAATCGGGAACTACCTCTACCCAAACCTTGAAACTGAAACGACAGAGTTGCAGGACTCGGAGGTCAGCTAGTGACTGACAAGACCATCACAATTGACGTGAGGAAGGATCTATTCGGGGCCAATGAAGAGGCAGCTGCAATTAACGCATCAATCTTCGAGCAGCATGGCATCCGAGCCATTGATGTCATGGGTTCTGTCGGTACTGGAAAGACGATGCTTATCGAAACACTATGCGAACGCTTGGCAGACAAGTATAGGATTCTGATGGTCGCTGGCGACCTTGCGACCACAATCGATGCTGACCGTGTGGCCTCGCATGGCGTGGACACAGTGCAGATCAACACTCAGACTGCGTGCCATCTCGATGCACGAATGGTCCGCGTGGCCCTGAAGAAGGTCGATCTCTCAAAGTATGATCTTGTGTTCATCGAGAATGTGGGAAATCTCATCTGTCCAGCAGGGTATCCCTTAGGTGCGGAGAAGAAGATAGTGGTGGTGAGCATCACAGAGGGACCCTACATGATTCGCAAGCACCCACTTACAATCAAGCGATCCGACATGGTTGTCATCAATAAGGTGGATCTTGCGGAGGCACTGGAGTTTGATGTGGACTCACTTGTGCGTGACATCCGTGAGATTGATGCGACACTCCCCGTCGTGAGAGTAAGCGCCAAGACCGGTGAGGGAGTGGACGAGCTGATAAGGGTCCTTGACCTCTAGCCTGCAGTCTTGGTTCTCAGAATTTCCTCCAGCTTTGTCCTGACGCCCTCTACGTGGCCCGCACCAAGAACGACCACAATCTTGCCCTCCACATCATCCAGAATGGTCTGAAGAAAACGCGCCACATACTCATCACGTTCATCGATGAGTGCACGGCTTATACTCGGGAACTGTTCTCTGAACTGCGACATGATCTCTGCAACGCCCTGTTCTTCCCGCAGAGTCGAAACGACTTCATTGGCCTCTCCGCTGTCAATCTCCTGAGCGGCCTTGGGTATCAGTTCCGCGAATCGATACACTTCATCGAGTGGAACGCGCATGAGAGCCTGAATGGTGGCTTGGAGTGGCCTGTCAACCAGAGCTATCTTCGCACCTACTGCCCGGCCCTCCTCAATGGCAGCCAACATTTCCGCACCGGCGTCAGACCCTACAAGGCTGCCCAAGTTTCTCTCAAGGACCGCAATGTGATGCATGAGGTCCTGGACCACATCTCCGGTGGGCGACATCTGCTGCAACACATCCTCGGGTGGCGGGTTGCGAATCTGTTCGTACCGTTCTCGGTCCAATTCCACTGCCACTACGTCGGGACGGACGCTCCGGACTATGCTCCTCACCTTCTCCACGCTCTCGGCGTCCGTGTGGATGACCGGAACGAAGATGATCCTGTCAATGTCGCTGCTCAAAGACAATCCCGCTCCAGCACGAGGAGGCTCTCCTTAACATGTTTTCTGCGTGTACTAGTACACGTATCTTTTGACCCATCGCCGTGCGAGGCCCTCCATGGCCTCTTGGGGCCAAGGCCAAAGGTTTTTCACCAGCCATACGTTTACCGCAGTCGGTTGAGGCGGTATGTGGCCGGACATGGATGTCGCTTTCTCCAAGCTCATGAATCCAAGGATGCGGATGGGCATCACGGTTCTGCAGGCTCTGCTTGCTCAGCTGAAAGGACCGATTATGAGACCCCGTGAGATACGCAATCTCATGGAAGACATCTACGGCGAGAAGATGTCGAAGCAGTCAATCACCAATGCAGCCCGCCGCCTTCAGGAGCTCTACCTACTCCACCGCCCCATTGACGGTGGCTACGCTGTGAGGTACGGCTATCTAATCTCCATCTTGCTAGGTGCCATGATGGACTTGACTAAGAAGATTGAGGAGCTGGAGGATGAGATTGAGTCCCTAAAGAAGGCTGCCCGTTCGCAATAGGCATCAAGGTGGAATAGTCATCGAGATTTCATCGAGGTCGTTGAAGAACGCATCAATCGCACCCATTGTGACGTGAGGCATCACTACGATTCTCAGTGTGGGCGGCAATGGTGAGGCGGCCATGCGCCATCCCTTCTGTTCCATCCTTCTGATTATGGTATCCAGCGGCACCTCGCGACTCTCTATGCCAACGATATTCATGACAGGTTCTATCGCGGCGTGCAGCATGGGGTTCTGATGGAGTCGTTCCATTATGTGGTCGGTATGTTTCATGCAGGACTCTACCACTGTTCTGTAGCCCTCTCGGCCGAGATGTTTCATGATAGCCCATGTTGCCAAGATTGGCGCAGCGGGACGCGTGCCGAGGATGGAGACCTGTACAGAGCTCTCGCCCCTTAGGTACGGCACAGTCCTTGTGATTGCCTTGACGTATCTTGGATCCCTGAAGATTATAGTTCCTGCGGGGATGGGGGCCAGCCCCATCTTGTGTGGGTCTGTACTCACGCTTGTGACGCCATTGACTTCGAAGGCAAATCTTTGGCCTCCTCTTCCAATCTCATTCAGGAACGGAATGACGAAACCCCCAAATGCAGCATCTACGTGCAGAGGAATCTTGTGATCTTGGGCTATCTCCGCAATCTCAGATATCGGATCGATTTGACCCAAATAGGTGGTCCCGGCTGTCACGACGACGCCAATCGTATTGTCGTTGATTTTCTTCTCAATGGCCGCAGGAACTGCACGATACTGCTTATCGACCCTAGTGCGCACGACCTTGACGCCAAGCAGCCATCCTGCCTTGTCTATCGATGAATGTGCGGTTTTTGGAGCAATAATCTCTGGTGAGCGAGTCTTTCTCTTGGCACGTTCACGGAAAGCTAGCACGGCAAGGATATTGGACTCCGTACCTCCAGATGTCGTGGTCCCATGAGGTTCACCCTTAAGATTGAGCAGGTCTGCGATCATCCGCAGTACTTCTTGTTCTACCCTTGCTGATCCCTGAAACGTGTGCAGTCGTCCTGCATTCTTCTCAAGGGTTCTCGCGAACACATCTACACCAAGACTATGTGGAATTGTTGACATCGATGCAACGGGATGGCCACTGCTGTACGTGGAGTCGGCCTCAAGAAGTCTTTCGAGCTCCTCTAGGACTTCTTCCCTGCTCCTGCCGCGTTCGTCAAACATAGTGTCGACTCCAGTAGTCTCAACACCGAACGGGGCCTCAGTTCCTCTGTATAATAATTGTGGATTTGCGTCAGTTCTTGGGAGAATAAGTAAGTGGGGCCCGAGGCGGGAATCGAACCCGCCGCCAAGGATCCACAGTCCTTGAGGTTACCACTACCCCACTCGGGCCATGGGTAGTACCTGCTAGAAACAGGGTTGCTCGGATGTTTTTTGTCTTATTAGCGTATCTGTCCGTTCCTAGGTATCACACCATTCTTGCGAGGTGTAGAGATTGACCAGAATTCGCATCAGAGTTCATAACATCCGTGGTTCATGCCCTGTGTTCAAAGTTGGCGACGAGATTGTGATTGATGGAGCCGAGCTTGTCCTGTCCGAAACAAACGCGTACTGCGTCTGGGCAGCGGCCTCATTCACGCCATACCTCCATGCGATTCGCGCCGGGGTGCCACCCAATGTGGTCGGACTCGCGACTCACGGCTCTGACTACTATGTCCAGTGTCTGGATCCCGGACCGCCACTGACTCCCGGCGGCACTGTCGTCTTCAAGATGAGCCTAGAGAACAAGCGGTGAGCGTTGAATCATGCAGACCTCTATTCATGATACGGTTACGGTCTAGTGCTCGTGACCATCCTCGTCGTCTGGAAGCGAGAAGACAAAGAGGCGTACGTACTCGATACCAGTGAGTCCCCCTATTCTGTTCGCCAGTTTCTCGATGTCATCCCTGTCGCCCTTGATTGTCAGAGCCTCGAAGCAGTGGCTGTGTGTGAGATGAACATGCACGGTCGAGATAACGTGCGCCTTTGAGCTATGCTGCACCTTGATGAGATCCGACATGAGCCTCGGATGGTGCCTGTACACGATGTTCAATGTAGCAAGACGCCCCTCCTGTTTTGATTCCCACTCACACTGTGCGATGAACCCACGCATTGCGTCTCTAATCGCTTCGGAACGGCCCACATACCCACGTTTCTTCACAATCTTGTCGAAGCGTCTGAGAAGATCCTCGGGGACCGACACTCCGAATCTCTTCAGCTCTGGCTCGCTCTCTTGGTGCGTCATTGGTATCGACCTCTTGGTGAGCGTTCACAGCCTGTCATCAGTGACACGATAAACATACCGTCGTAACACGAAATCCGAGGAAATAACACACTTAAGTGACCCTGTAGCCTCCGCCTCAAACCTTCGAAGAGGTGTCCGAAAGATCGAGTGTTTCAGTAAAACACGCCGTTACGGTTAAAAGCATGAGTTTCAGAACCGAAGAATAGGCGGAGGTTGCCAAGCCAGGTCAAAGGCGTGAGGTTCAGGTCCTCATCTCGTAGGAGTTCGCGAGTTCAAATCTCGCCCTCCGCACCACTACTTCTTTGAACTCAGTCCTCCTTACTATAGGCTGGACCAGGCATCAAGAATATCGTTTCCACCTTTTCAACGCTGTCCAGCCGCTCCAGCTCTGTGGTCATGAAGTGAGAGAGCTGCGTCATATCCTTGACTCTGACGACACACACGAAGTTTGCAGGACCGGCCGTCCAAAAGACCTCGGCCACCTCCTCATAGTCAAAAAGCCTTCTGTAGAGCCTCTCTGACGAGCCGGGCTTGGCAGT
>QMYR01000198.1 GCA_003662765.1 Candidatus Thorarchaeota archaeon | reverse complement strand
TCAAAGCTACGTGGGGAAACAGCCATTGGAACATCTCGTAAGAACACGATCTTCCCTATCTTGTTCAATTTCAGACCTAAGCGAGTATCCTCTCCCTCTGTTGGATAGCCTGCGGACGTGGAGAATCCTCCCACCGCGTTGAACGCATCCTTTCTGACAGCGAAGTTCGGCCCACAGAACAGGGGCCACCCCACATGGAGATTGATCCCCTGAAACGCGGAGAAGAGCGCATGGCTGATCCTTGCCTTAACCCCACCACGCGTGAAGCGGATCGTTCCAAATGCTCCTATCACCTCGGGGTCATGGAAGGGCCCAATCACGCGCTCTATCCAGTGCACAGAGGGAACGGCATCCGCATCTGTGGATAGGATTATCTCCCCCCGCGCAGCTTCAAACCCCGCCTGTCGTGCACGCCCCACACCCGGTTCCTCGAGGCGTATCACGCGTGCCCCGAACGAGCGCGCCACCTGCTGCGTGCGATCGGTGGATGCCGAATCGACCACGATCACTTCAAACTCGCGTGCGCTCTGTTGTTCGCGTAGTGCCGCAAGGCAGCGCGGAAGAGTTGTCTGCTCGTTGTGTGCCGGGATGACCACCGAGACCAGATCTCCCTTTGTCACAGAGGGCTCCTGTTGCAAATTCATTTCTTCAGACACTCCTCTTCTTCCATCCTCTTATCTGTGGCTTGAAGCCTCTGCGCTTCATTCCCGGTCAGTGCCCCGTCGAGATACTCCTTCTTCCACACCGGATCAAGAACCGCGGCACAAGCCTCATCGTAGCTGTGCAGCCCCTCGTAGTACTTGGGGTCAGTCAGGGCTTGCGCGGCCTCTTGGTTGATCGGTCTTGCTTTGTGCTCCTTGATCAACGGGAGGAGAAAGTCGATATGATCGCGATGCGGGCAGGGCATAATCAGGTTCTTCGTCTGCGCCGGCTTGGTCTTATACCCGTAGCTATACTGCCAGTTGCGGATCCCTTTGAAGAAATCGACCTCCATCAGGTCCATGATCGTCCCACCATTCTTGTAGATCTCATGGATGTTAGCCCCCGCATAGGGGACGAAGACGCACGGCGTGACATCCCCGTTCCAGGTGATGTAGAAGTAGCCAGCCTTTCTCCCAGCAGCGAGGCACCCATGAGTCGCTGTACCTGAATTCCAGAAGTCCATCAGAAAGACCTTCTTCTCCTCGATCACATGCCACATCCTCCGTTGCAGGTCAAGGCGTTGCTGCGGCGTCACCATTAAGGACAGGTCGTAGTTTTTACCGATCGGCATGTACTGGAAGATCCAACCGTACATCGCTCCCTGCTCTTCGAAGTAGAACTTCACCACCTCATCCGAGAGGAGTTCATCACAGTTGTAGCGGGTGGCGGTCATGGAGAGACCGAACGGGACGCCCGCAGCGCGAAGGTTCTCGAAGGCATTCATCACCTTGCCAAAGATCCCCTCACCACGGCGATCCTCTGTGGTCTTGACCTTTCCTTCGACTGAGATCGCCGGAGTTATGTTCCCCAGTTCTCCCATCCGCTCGGCGGTCTCCCTGTCGATCTGCGTGCCGTTGGTGTAGACGAGGAAGTAAAGCTCGGGGTGTGCTTCCACCATGTCCAGGAGACCCTTGCCGTCGCTTCTATACATGAACGGTTCCCCTCCGGAGATGACCACAAAAGACATGCCCCATAGATCCGATGCCTCGTTCAGGATGCGATCGAATGTAGAGAAAGGAAGAATACTTGGAGCCTCTTCCGTGCCATCGTAACAGCCCTTGCAGTGCAAGTTGCAGGTTCGTGAAGGACTGATGACAAGAAAGCCGGGGGGGGAGTCGCCATATCTCTCCTTGAATGCCTCCCCATTGGGGTTCTTTGCCCGCATGCGTTTATGGGCGAACTCGATGAAGTGCCGAGCGGCCCGCTTTGAGATATTTCCTTTTCTCAAGGATCGATCGAAGGAATACAGGAGTCCGCGCATGGTCAGCCATTCATCCCGTTTCATCCCTGGAGGATTATCCGTGCGCTTCAGAAACTCCCAGATCGCGCGATCTGCCAAGTGAACAGCGCCGCCGCGGATCAGGTTGTTTCGCACCAGCCCGAGTGCAGCGCCCTCTGTCTTCGTAGATATCCAGGCAGGAACTAGCTTTGCCATCTCATTACCTCCGCAATAATCGACACGTTCGGCTATAGAACGAACGTTCGTTTTCGACATATTAGAGCATTACCTCTCAATGGTCAAGTACTGTGGGTAACTGCAGCGCCAGATGCTCCCTTCTCTTCTCTCCCTAAACGGGCAACTGAGCTGTCACATCTTGCCGTGGCGCAGGATCGATATGAGGAGCCAGAACCCCATCACTCCCGCGGCCACGAAACCTAGAGCACCGATAATCGGGACTCCGTATACGTTGGGGGGGATGTCCGCGCGCATGATGAGCGCCGAGCCGACGATCAATGAGGACAGCACGATGGAAAAGGAGATGCGGTTACTGATCCGCTCGTGCGTCTTGAGCATCGGGTCGAGTCCCCTGTGCTCGAACTCGATCCTTGTTCTCCCTTCCTTTATCTGCGTTAGGATCTCGCGCGTCTGCGCCGGAAGGTCGCGCAGAAGGATACTGAGATCGATCGCTGACAGATAGAAATCCTTCGTCAGCTTGAGCGGGTTCAACCGCTCACTCAGAAGCTTCTTCGCAAACGGCTCAGTGTGCTTCACCATATCGAAGTCCGGGTCCAGCACTCTGCCAACCCCTTCGATCGTGATGAGAGCCTTACTGAGCAAGTAGAAATTGGGAGGGATCTTCAACCGGTGCTTGACGACCAATGTCACCATCTGGTTCAGCATCACCCCCATGTTCACGCTCTTGAGGGATCGGTAGGAATACTGCTCCAACAGCTCGTATATCTCGTACTCCAGTTGCTCGGCGTCCTCGATATACTGATTGTGCGCGAGCTTCAGGACCGTCTTGGTTATACTTGCCGCATCCTGATTGACGATCCCGACAAGGATGTTGCTTAGGGCTTCTCGGTGCGCAGGTGAGATTCCACCCATCATTCCAAAGTCGAGGAAACAGACGACGTTCCCTGGTAGAGCCACCATGTTTCCGGGATGAGGGTCGGCGTGGAAGAATCCGTGTTCGAAGACCTGTTTGAGGACAAGGTCCGCCCCGCGGCTGGCGAGGAGCTTCGGATCGAGCCCCGCGTTGATGAGCACTTCCGCACTGGAGGCCTTCACTCCATCGATGAACTCCATCGTCAGGACCTTGCTGGTGCTGTAGTCGCGGTACACCTTCGGCACGTAGATGGTAGTTTCATCTTGGAAGTTTCTGCCAAAGCGTTCAATCGATGTTGCCTCAATGGTAAAGTCGATTTCCTTGTTAATCGACCGCTCAAACTCCACAACAACAGAGACCGGGTGCAGGATATCCATCTCCTGGATGTGCTTCTCCATCAGCGCCGCCAGGTCGAACATGATCTCCAGATCGGTCTTGATGATCTGCTCGATCCCCGGGCGTTGCACCTTGATGGCCACTTCTTCTCCGTTTAGCAAGGTGGCTTTGTGAACCTGTGCTATCGAAGCTGAAGCGATAGGGGTGGGTGAATATTCCGCGAAGATCTCAGAGATGGGCCTGTCGAGTTCCTCTTCGATGAGATCCCGCGCCTCCGCGTCAGAGAAGGGGGGGACATCGCTCTGGAGCTTCGCCAGCTCTGCGATCAGTTCCTGCGGCACTAGATCCGGCCTGTTGCTCATGATCTGGCCGAACTTGATGAAAGTCGGACCCAGCTCCTCCAATACCATCCTGATCCGTTCCCAACGGGAAAGGGAAGCGATCTTTCGATCATCTTGCCCAGGGAGGAGCTTCCTGCCCCGATCGACGTAGCGTTCAAGGTTGCTGCGTGTGACTAGATCACCAAAACCGTGCTTCACCAGCACTCGAATGATCTCCCGGTAGCGGGTGATATGACGATAGGTCCGGCTCAGAGAGCCTATTCTATGTACCATGGTTAATTCATTTTACTCCTAAGCCGACAACCAAATCAAACGAGGGATGGGCGATCGCCCATCCCTCGCATAAACCACTCCACAAAGGCGCAGGGCCCTCGTGGTACAAGACTAGTCGGCGTTTCCCTCAGTATCCATCTGGT
Source organism: Candidatus Thorarchaeota archaeon (assembly GCA_003662765.1). GTDB lineage: Archaea > Asgardarchaeota > Thorarchaeia > Thorarchaeales > Thorarchaeaceae > B65-G9. The sequence goes on along the minus strand of QMYR01000198.1, from coordinate 1,026 downwards.
CTTCCAGCTTCTCAATGCGGGCTTTGAGGTCCTCGAAATCCTTTCGGGAAGGGATGTCAAGCCCTTTCAGCGCATCTCCCACCGTCTTTTTCACCTCTTCTTCGAGATTCTTCCGTGCCTCGTCCGATTGATCGAGTAGCTCCTGCGCGAGCTTCCTGCTCTCCTCCTCGGTGAGCTTGTTCTCCTCACGGATCTTCTGTACGAGCTCATCGAGCTTATCCCTGGCGATTAAACCAAGCCCAACGCTTGTGAGAATGGCCTTTCTTGTTAGATCGAGCATTGTGTTCCTCCTCTAGTGATTCCTTTACTCCTTGATGGTGTCCCAGACTCTGCCCTGCAGGTCAAGAAGAAGATCATGAATTGCGATAGCGCTACGCATGAGCCTTCTCCTCTCCCCGATCAATGTGCAACCACAGCCAAAGAGATGCCGCCAGCTCCTGTGGCCCCTCGTTCCTGAACTGCACCGCGGTCTCATCTTCTCCCAGCGCCCTCAGGCTTACTGCCTCTACCATCCCCAGCATCTCGTAGGCGGTCAGGAGTGGCGAACAGGGTCGGATCTCTCCTGCCGTGATCCCTTGTTTGATGATCTCGGCAATGTAGCCAGCCACATTGCCATAGAGATCCTGAATCTTGGTACGCAATGAGGGACTCGGATCGAACCTCTCGCGAAAGAACAGGCGCGCGACGTCGCCTCGTTCTTGGAGCAGGTCAAAATGCATCTTGACCAGCCTTTCAATCTGATCCTTGAGCGGCAATCCACGCTGACGCAGTCCCTCCAGGAACTCTTGACGGCGCTCGATCTCCTCCCGCACGATTTGTTCCAGGATCTCCTCTTTCCCTGAGAAGTGATGGTAGATTGCACCAATCGAGACCTTGGCAAGCTGGGCGATCGCTCTCATTCCAGTTGCAGCAAATCCCTCTTGTGCGAAAAGGCGTTCGGCAGCCTGTGTAACCCTCTCTTCCAGTCGTGGCTCATCGTTCATGACGACTAAGTATAACGAACGTTCGTTTCACTGTCAACCTACC
>QMYR01000197.1 GCA_003662765.1 Candidatus Thorarchaeota archaeon | reverse complement strand
CTGGCCTTGAGCCTTCACCACAACGGGGAGAGAAAATTCCTTCATGACTTTGTCGGCGAATTGCGCCATGTCTTCACCCGAGTAATTCATGGCGTGTGGTACGGTAATTCCAGCCTCAATGAGAACTTTCTTCGTCGCAAGTTTGTCCATCCCGATCGCGCTCGCACTTGGACCGGAGCCAGTGTAGGGAATTCCGTGATCCTGTAGGAGCTGTTGTACTGTCCCATCTTCACCGTCACCGCCGTGCAGAGCTATGAAGGCAACCTCAATCTCGTCAAGGCGGGATGCGAGATCGTTGATATCATCGATCTCCATCAATACAGCAGGCCTTCCCCCTTCTCTGAATGCTTCATAGACCTGCCTGCCGGAACTCAAAGAAACGATGCGTTCCGAAGAATCCCCCCCTGAAATGACTGTGACCGTTGTTGATGTGTACATCCTGTTTGTCTCCTTCTCGGGTATCTAGAAGCGTTACGTCGTATCTGTAAGCGGTTATGATACACAACTGATGTGGGAGAGTCATGGTCCGGAGCGTAGACAACTTGCCAGAGAGCACTGACAACGGGCATGCTGTGCATGCTGGTGATACTACTGCTTTCTATTCAAGAATAGCTGCTCCGACGCGACAAAATGGTGTCTTATGACTTGTGCAATCTTCGATACCTGTCTCCTCTTAATAGTCTCCAGTATTAGGCGATGTTCCTCAATCATGCTCTGGATATGCTCACGTATATATTGGGAGGAGACTTGCGTTGCCACCTGCTGATGTGTGATTGCCAGGAGGGGGAAAAAGGCGCGTTGGAGGAACGGGTTCTTTGCAGCCTTTGCCAAGCCTAAATGGAAATCGTGGTCCGCATCTGCGTAATCGTCATAATCTCCTCTGGCAAGTGCCTCCGCAATGCGATCAAGGCTATCCTGAAGTGATGCTATATCGTCTTCATCCGCCTTTTCAACAGCAAGTTTTGCAAGGATGATCTCCACACTCTTTCTTGCTTCCCAGACTTCACCTAGGCTTCTGTTCTCTCGCAAGGCTTGCAGAGTGGGCTCAAGCCCAATGGAGTCGTCTATGCTTCCCTTGATATACGTGCCCTGCCCTATCCTCCTCTCCACAATGCCCATGACTTGGAGGGCGCTGAGCGCTTCTCGCACGGCTGCTCTGCCCACCTTCATCTGCTCTGCCAAAACTCGTTCAGAAGGGAGCTGATCTCCCGCATGGTATCTGTTTGCCTTTATCGCACCTAACACCTCATCAACCACATAGGCGGTACGGCTTTTCTGTGAAGGGAACTGCTCGAACTCTTCCATGGGGACCTCTTCCTGACGCTCTTTTCGTACCGGTCAGACCGATAGTTAACTATATCGTAATGCGGTGGCTTCTTCAACAATCCCAAGGATCAAGGACCTGCAGCCATTTCTTCTTCACTGCTTATGGGCCTTGACATTTTCTCAGTAGCTTGTATTATGGTCTGACCGGTAGTAGGTCTTACCAAGGCGCCTGAGAAATCAGAAGTCTCTGGTGAGAACGGGCTAAGTTAGCAACGTTCAAGGTAGTCGTTGGGGAGGCGCTCCCGTGCGTGAGACAGGAAGAATAATCCGATAGGTTTGTTGATGGCCGTGCGAGCTAGCACTATTCAACAAATTTGGGCACGAGACTTGAGAGAGAAGGTACATGGATTATCAACCGCGATTCACGGTGATTTCTGGTGGGACGATCTATTCACCCGCGCCATTGGGCAAGAAAGATGTGCTGATCGCTGCAGGGGGCATTGCGCTCATTGATGAACACATTGAGTTTTCCAATAGCGTGCCAGTGGAGCGCATTGATGCCACTGGGAGGATGGTTCTCCCTGGCTTTATCGACTTACATGTGCATGTAATCGGCGGTGGGGGAGAAGATGGCCCTGGGTCGCGTGTGCCGGAGATTGCTCTTGACGACCTCCTTTCTGCGGGAATAACAACCGTAGTTGGCGTCCTCGGCACAGATGCGATAACCCGCAGTCCAGAATCGCTCCTGGCTAAGATCAAAGGATTGCGTGCACAAGGGCTCACTGCCTATATGTACACTGGCTCGTATCATGTACCTTCTGTGACGATTACGGGAAGTGTTGACCGTGACATTGCCCTGATTGAAGAGGTTGTAGGGGTTAAGATTGCCATTTCAGATCATCGTGGATCACACCCAACACTGGAAGAATTGACGCGTCTTGCTTCACTGGCTCGTGTTGGGGGAATGCTTGGGAAGAAACCGGGCATAGTGCACGTTCATATCGGATCAGCTCCAGCGGGGTTGGCCCCTATCCTTGAAGTGAGTCAGAAGAGCAACATTCCCCTTGCCCAGTTCTTACCGACGCATGTAAATCGTAGCCAGGCCCTTCTGGAACAGGGAGCAACACTTGTCAAGAACGGCGGCTACATTGACCTGACAGCACATGCCACGCCGGATGGAGGGGGCACAGTAGATGCGATCGGTGCATTGCTCGATGACGATTGCGATTTATCCGCTGTGACAATCAGCTCGGATGGGAATGGAAGCATGCCGTCATTCAATGATGCTGGAGAGTTGGTCGGAATGAAGACGGGTTCGGTGGGCGTACTGCACGACTCCTTCACTAATCTGGTTCGAACAGAACAGCTCGATATCCCTACGGCGCTTGGGTTATTCACCGCGAACCCTGCGAAGAGATTGGGCCTTGCTACTAGGAAAGGGATCATAGCTGTTGGTGCCGATGCCGACATCATTGTAGTTGATGAAGATTTCGAGATAGATAAGGTGTATGCCCGTGGGATCCCACTTGTTGATGGTGGAGAGACAATCATCAGAAAAGGGCTGGATAGCGCAGGGAGGTAGTTGCAGATAATGAGTGTCGTGAAGGCTGAAATACTGGATGGCAGTAGAACATGTAAGGAAGGGGGTGATTAAGGACTCTATTAGTAGTGAGGTATCGGTATGAGGCAGTAGACAAGAACAACAGGAGGAAACATATGCAAAGAGCAAGTGTAGTATCAGTCCTAATCGGTATACTGTTGCTGAGCGCTGTTGTGGCAGTAGCAGAAGCAGCTCCGGAATATGGGGGTACTTTGGTTATCTCTTCCTCCCAGACGTTCCGTGGGTTCAACCCCATGTTCGACCGGGAGAACTACTCGGCGTACGTGATCAACCAGATATTCGACGATCTCATCTGCCTTGACCCTGAAACGCTGGAACCGGCCCCTTACCTCGCCGATTCGTGGGACGTCTCGGCGGACGGAGCGGAGATCGTTTGGCATCTCCACCACGGCGTGACCTTCCACAACGGCGAGGCACTCACAGCCGATGACGTCAAGTTCACCTACGAGTGGTGCCTTGACGAAGAGAACGCCTCGCCGGTGAGCAGCTATTTGAGCTGGTTGGATAAGGTGCAGGTCATTGATGACTACACGGTGAAATTCATCGTGAAGGCGGATTGGGCCCCGTTCGCTCCGGCGATCCTCTCCAACAACATCGGGATCGTCCCCAAGGATACCTTCCTGAAGATGGGCGCCGATGAGTTCCGCACCAACCCGGTGGGCAGCGGCCCGTTCGTGTTCAAGGAATGGGCGCAGGGAGATCACGTCACCCTGGTGAGGAACGAGAACTACTGGCTGACGAAGCCTTATCTGAAGGAGATCATTTTCCGTCCGATTCCTACGCTCGCTACAGCAATGCTGGAGCTGGAGTCCGGCGGCGTGGATATCACCGACAACCTGGTAACTGAGGACATCCCACGGTTCCAGGGTATGGACGATGTGAAGGTCGAACAGGCGCCGAGCCTGAGCTACTTCTGGATGGGATTTAACCTGCGCAAGGCGCCGTTCAGCGACATCCGGTTCCGCAAAGCAGTCTACGAGTCGTTCGACATGGACGCTGCTGTACAGTCGATCTTCAAGGGTCTGACCGGCGAGCGATCCTACGGCGTGATCCCCCCCGCCATGTGGGCCAACGATGAGGAGTACCTGAAGAATAACGTCGCCCTCAAGGAGAACGACGAGGACGCGGACCGCCTGTTCAACGAACTGCGCAAAGAGGGGATCCTCCCCAAGGACTTCTCCGTTGTGGTATACGCGCCGCCAGATCCGCGCCGCGTGAAGCTGGCCACGATCGTCGCCACCAGCCTGCAGGAGCACGGGATCGATGCTACGGTTCAGTCTCTGGAGTGGGGTTCCTACATGGACCTCATGTTCCGCAGCGAGGACGATCCGATCGGCGATTACGGGATGTTCTTCTTTGGTTGGTCCGATCAGCCGGATCCGCACGCGTTCCTCTATTATCTCTTCCACAGCGATAACGCCCGCGTAGGCGGATACAACACTTCGGGTTTCTCCGACCCGGTGGTGGATTTCCTGTTGGAGAAGGGAGCGAGCTCTCTGAACCAGGAGACGCGTGAGCTGGCCTATGTAGCCGCTCAGCGCATCGTTATGAGCTCCTACGTCAACATCCCTGGATATCACTACATCGAATCCAAGGGCGTGAGGGCGCGCGTGCACGGGTTCAGCCCCGATCCTGCGGGAGGAATCCGCATCGTCGATCCGTTCACGAACGTGTGGGTGGAGCAATAGCACGAACGGTGCTGACGTGAAATCTTGGGAGGGGGAGATCGCAAGATGCTTCCCCTCCCCTTATACTGAAAGCCGCGTTAGAAGAGGGTGAAGTATGGCTGGATATATAGTACGGCGTCTCATTCAGCTGGTGTTCGTATTATTCTTCATTACGGTATTGCTATTCGTCATGATGAAGCTGGCGCCGGGGGATCCTGCGCGTCTGCTCGCCGGCGTCAAGGCGACCCCGGAGACCGTCGCTGCTCTGCAACACAACCTCGGATTGGACAGGCCGTGGCCGGTACAGTACGCCAAATTCATATCCGGCATTTTCAACGGCAAACTTAGATCGATGGCGTTCGGGGTGCCGATCTATCAGATATTGGTCAAGCGGCTGCCCGCCTCCGTTGAGCTTGGTACGTTCAGCCTCCTCCTGGCGATCATAATCGCCCTTCCAGCGGGGATAGTCTCCGCTGTGTGGAGGGACTCCGTGTTGGACTACTCTGTGACCACCCTGTCGCTGGGCGGGATATCGATCCCCGTCTTCTGGTTGGCGCTGATGTTGATGATTCTGTTCAGTGTCAACCTGCGCTGGCTGCCCGTCTCCGGGCGAGGGGCATTGGTCGGTGTGTGGTCATTCCTGACGCT
>QMYR01000196.1 GCA_003662765.1 Candidatus Thorarchaeota archaeon | reverse complement strand
GGAGAGAATCCAATCCTCACGCCGTACGGCGAGAACATCACCTTCACGTTGATCTACTATGACGTGGGCGCGCAGAATGGAATCGTCAACTCCACGGGATCATACGCCGGCAATGTAATGATGACCGTCACAGTGTTGACGACAGGCACCTCGCTGAGTCAGTCGGTCATGGTGATAACGGAGATTGACCCAACAAACAATCCCGGCGAATACAGGATTGAGTTCAACACCACTTTCCTCAATAACTTGAATCCCTGCGATCTTGAGATATGGTTCAACTGGACGAAGGGTCAGCTTCCGCTGTATGAGAACAAGTCACTGATAGTCACAGTCTATCCTGCTCAGAGACAGACCGTTGTCGAGTGGAATCCGCTTCCTGTCACACCCTACGACGAGCTTGTCAATCTGTCAATCATCTACCGCGACTCTGCGAGCGGAGATCCAATCGCGAACAGCTCACAACTCTACATCTCAATCCAGGAGTCTGTCACATACCAGATCTACTACGACGCTTCCAACACAAGATTCCTAATAGAGCTTGACACGTCATCTTGGACCCCTGGCGACTGGACTTTCCACGTCAACATCACGTGGGTTGGAACACCATTCTATCAGAACAGAACATCCGTTGCCGTTCACATCACAGTAAGGTATCGGTACACGGAGTTGATTCACGGAGCCTATACTTCAACCCAATTCGCGAACAACCTCACGATAGTGTTCTCCTATAGGGACCTCGACGACTACACGACAGCCGGCATGCAGGGAGCCACGCTCACCCTAGACCCGAGTCTCATGGGTTACTATTGGGTCACTGACAACGCAGACGGCACGTACACTCTCGTTCTCAACACCCAAGGGTTCGGCGTTCTTGGGACCTTCACGGTCAATGCCACCATAGTATACGGCGGCACGCGATACTGTGAGAATGCAACGGACACGTTCTATCTGACCGTGGTTGAGAGGAGGACCCAGTTGACAAGCGAGCTGCCCAGTCTCACGCCCTATCTCAGTCAGGCCAACATTACCGTCACCTACATTGACGATAACACCAACCAACCGATTGCGGGAGCTAACTTCTTTGCCTCCTGTGCAAGTGCGGCTGAGGAGCTGATCCTCGGTGTGAACTATTGGGTAGACTATCTGCCAGACGGTTCATACAGAATCAGAATCTCCACCCAAGCCCTCGGGACCTTTGGCTCCCATAGTATCGTCGTGGTAGCGAACTACACAGGCGCTCCATACTATCAGGAACGAACTATCTCAGTAGATATCGAGGTTTCTCGTCGGCCAGTAGGCATTGCTGTGACGCGGTCACCACTCAACACTCAGTTCCTTGACAATGTCGTATTCCAGATACTTGTCACGGACGAACTGAACGGCTCTGAGATCAGTCTGGATCCCACCGTTCTGGAGATCAGCCACGGCAGCGGGGTAGTGGTACCAGCCTCTCAGTACATGATCACAAAGACAGAGGGCGGCTACACCATCGCCATCAACTCAACGGTTCTCACGTCAGTGTTGGCGGACAATCACCCAATCACAGTCCGGTTCTTCTGGGGAGACAGAGCGCCTTACTACACAAACGCGACCACCTCCACCGAAGTTACCATCACCCGGCGCGCAACGCAAGTGGCAGTCGTATCCACCCCACCAGCCGACATCATGTTCAACGCCACGGCTCTGATCTCGTACTTGGACTATGACAGGGACACAGGCATCGCCGGTGCGACCGTCACGCTTGCCTGCTCGAACGTGACCAGCATACAGTACTGGTTCATAGACCTCGGGAACGGTCTGTATGAGATTCGGGTGAACACCACGCCCTTCACTAAGATAGGCAAGTACCTCTTCACGGCGAATGTGTCCATCACAGGGGCTCCATTCTATCAGAATCAGACTGGCGTCGAGTTCTCGATACTTGTCAATCCGGTATCCACAACACTCACCGTCATGGCTCCATCCGGCACCACGTACTACGTCGGAGACACGCTCCACCTCAACATCACTTTCGTCAGCATAACGACTGGGGCTGGCGTGGAGAACGCTCTCGTCCAGACCAATTGGGCCACACTGTACGGCACAGCCTTCTCAATCACTGAGTTGGGTGACGGTATCTACGAGCTGGTCATTCAGACGCCCGGCCTCGATGCTGGACGATACGAGTTCGACGTGAATGCGTCGAAAGCCCTTCATTACAACAAGTCCATCACCGCAGACATCGTCCTTGCGCCCATCCCAGTTAGCATAGCGGTTTCCTTCGCACCCGATACTCCCAGCTGGGGCGACTACGTCACGTTTGACGCGAATGTCACCGATGCTCGCACGGGAGATCCTGTCACGGGAGCAAATGTGACTCTCACCATGGGCAACTACTCGTACCAGATGACTGAGTCATCCCCCGGTACATATACGGTCACGATACCGACCTCCAACTACGTTTCTGGCGAATACACAGTGACAATCAGGTCCGAGTTGAAGAACTACGAAACTCATGAGGCCGACAGCGAAATCAGGATTTCTAAGCTCCCCGCGGTTCTCAGCGCATCGATTGACACGACTACGGCTGTCAACGGGCAGACAGTCACCATCGAGGCGTCCTACGAGATGGCATCCAACGGTTCGGCCATAGGGACAGCGTCGGTCACATACTCTTGGACTGGTGGGCAGGGAGTTCTCACATGGAATCCCTCTCTTCAGAAGTACTCGGGCCAGTTCATCATCAGTGGCGTCCCAGTCGGCAGCTATCAGATTGTTGTTCGTGCTCAATCGGCGAACTTCAAGAGTGCGACCACGCAGCTCGCTATCGAGATACGTGCGATTACCACGAAACTGACGACATCCTCCGGTACCTACACGATGACCGTCATCTATGGGGACACCTTCAATATCACAGTCTATCTCAACAACACAGATCTCAACCAGCCCGTGGACAACGCAAGCGTGAGCTACATTGTCGGATCCCTAGAAGGCAATCTGACGGGCACCGGCGTACCAGGATACTACTCCGCACTGGTACCAACTGCCGAGCTCGGTGTGCGACGATGGGTGATGACCATATCGGCCAGCAAGGTGGGGCACACCCCGTCCAGCACACAGGTCACGATCACAATCGTCAGCATTCCTACACGAGCAGAGATCGTTGGAAACGCTAGACTCGAGGTGTACTATGGCAGGAATGCTACGTTCAGACTTGTGTTCTGGGACACCTACAATGATGTTGCGATTCCTAATGCCACTGCTAGTTTCGAGCTTGGTAGTTTCCGAAACAGTCTGGTAGACCTTGGCAATGGAACCTACGAGTTGGTCGTCAACTCCAAGGTCGTGGCCGCGGGGCCGGTTGGATACAACATCATTGTGTCATTCATGCGTGCCAACTACGACTCAGCCTTCACATCTGTGCAGCTGGTCGTCAAGCCGATTCCTACAGCAGTCGTCGGTCCCACAGAAACAGACTTCCCCGTCGGGGACGACTACTCAATGACCTTCACGTTCACCGACACCTTGAACGGCGGCCCCGTAGTCAACGCCACTGCCGCCGTGATCTGGGAGTTCGGAACAGTCGCACTGACACCTCTCGGAAACGGGTCTTACGTCTTCGGCCCGACAGAAACAGGTGTCAGTAGGCTTGAGGTGAGGGACACGCCCTACGAACTGAAGGTATCAGTTTCGAGGCCCAACTACACCGCAGCGACACTCGAGGTACGTCTCACGATTCGCCTCATTGCAACCAAACTGATTGTGGATGAGCCCCCTGCTACGGTGTACGATGGACAGGAGTTCACAGTGAGAATCACCTACTGGGATGTCGACCACGGTATTCCAATCCCAGACGCCTTCAATGACACCTCTGGCACGACCCTCGATCTGGTTAGCGACCTGTGCATGGACTACGGCAATGGTACCTACGTGTTCGGTTTCGTCGGCCATGGCATTCAGGCGTTCGACTTGCGAATTGCCCTGTCACAGACAGACCACGAAACCCAGACCTATTCTGTGGTCATCTATACGATAATGACACCTGAGGCCCAAGCGGCTGTGACATCCATGGGCTGGGCCGCCGCAGCGATCATGCTTCTCAGTGCGTTCGCAGCCTTGTACATCAAGGTCCTATCGGTACCCAAGATGCTGAGGAAGATACGCTCGATGGAGGCAACTGTACGCAAGGGCGGAGTCCCAACTCCAGCCGCCGTGAGGGACAGGAGGGCCATCATTCGGGACATGATGAACGAAGACCTAGAATCAGTCCGCATATTGAAGACACTTGAGGATGTGGCCCCGTCGACAGTGGACGTTTCGATGCTCGACGTTGAAGTGCTTCTGCAGGAACTGGCTGAGCTTGTCGGGCTCACGGAGAAAGATGTGGACATCCTGCGCGCAGACTTGGAGAAGATGAGGCCCAGCGAGAGGGCTGGTTTCGTCCAAGAGGTCATCCGGCAAGAACGTGCCAGAAGAGCCCGTGAGATAGCGGAGGCCAAGGAGGCTGAGAAACCACCGGAGGAACTGAAACGCAAACTCACCGAGGAGGAACTGGCTCATCTGAAGGAGAAACTGATCGCTGCGGGGATTGAGGAGTCGGAGGCCGACCTCATGGTGGAACAGGCTCGTAGCCTCACCAAGGCCGAGATAGACGCGCTTCTGGAACAGCTTGGAGGAAAGGAGGAATGAAGATGAAAAAGCAGATACTCCCCGTCATCCTGTTGATTGTGCTGTTTGCAGTGCCCATGCTGTTTCAGACCCATATGTCACCAGCAGTGATGGCCACTTCCGGCTACTCTGACAACAGCAACGGGAAGAAAACCGTCGACCTTGGTGATGGTACCTCCGTCGAGCTTGGGCCCAACGAGGAGCTACATAAGTTCATCCTCACCGAGCAGGGCTGGGTAGAATGGCAAGGAATCTCCGACTCACTGGCCGGCGGAGAGTACGGCAACAGGAGCGATACATTCCAAGACAGGACCATGCGATACTACACTAACGGTTCGACCAGCGGTGTGGGGGTAGACGTTCCCACCGGCACCGACTGGGAAACATACCACGTGGAAACCGTCATCACCAGCCTGACCGAGAATCGGACTTGGGTGAAGAACCCAGACTTCTCAACGAACATAGGGACTGACAACTGGACTACAGGGACCCTTGACTCTGGATCATACAGTACTCCTGCGGTGTCGTACGATGCAACAGGCGACGCGACCGGAGGTGGCTGCATAGACCTCGAGATCAACAGT
>QMYR01000195.1 GCA_003662765.1 Candidatus Thorarchaeota archaeon | reverse complement strand
TAACACTATGGCCTCGCATGAGGACTACATGCCCATCTTTGTTGGCATCACCGGTGTCTGGACCAATGGTACCCCTGAGGATGTTTCGAACGCTGTCTTTGTTGGAGGATTACTTCCTGACGAGCACACAGTGACCATTGGCAGTTCTGACATCCTTGTTCCTGCTGCGTCTGTGTTTGCTGAGAAACACTTCACACTGGAACAGCCAGACCTAGTGACGATTACTGCGGGAATCACCGACCTGTCTGGAACCAGACCATCAGGCGTTGAGGCCGCGATTCTGGAGCTGGCTGCGGACGCCGATATAGTTCGCGCACAGAAAGAGTTCCTGCTCTACGGTGCAAACTTCCTTCCAGTGCGTGACTGTCTACAGTTCAGCATTCGCCCATATCTGCACGGAGTGACGGGGGACAAGGAGTCATGTGATGAGCTTCTCGAAGAGGCTGACCTCCCCCTCTCTCTCCGGCTAACACCTCTGACCCAGCTGGGTGCCGACGAGAAACAGCGTGTAATGTCCTCTCTCATCCCACGGATTGATGTCAAGACACTGCCGGCAGTCGCCGGTCCCAACTTTGAGTTTCTCACAGAGAGCGAAACTTCTCCCATGAGGTGGGCCTCAAATATACAGGTGCTGGCAGCCACGGCGTGGTCGCGCGGCCGTCCCGGCATCGCCTTGGGGGTCTGGATGGGCGACCGTGCCAGATTACTCAATCTACTCATGGATGACCATATGCGGCACTGTACTGCAGTAGCCTCAGCCGTCCAAGATGCGTTCCATACCCTCAACGAAACACCCCCCTATGCAGACGGGCCGGTTGCGAGTATGCCGCTTCCCGTTCCAGATGCCGGAGTGCTGCCGGAGGTTGGCCGAATTCTCTTATCGGAACCCCTGACTGATACACAGTATCTCATTCTCCGCAATGGAAACTCAACATGTGTGTGCTGGCACGCCGCCAGCTTTGAGCACCTTGAAACGACCATGGTTGCACTGTGGGATCGTGGTCTGAGCCCACGGTCGACATCTCTCTCGTCTCTCGTGCTGGAGTCGTCTTCTGATTGGGCCGCCGTGGTGGAGGTACTAAAGGACATTCCGGGAGATGAGGCCACTTGATACGTGCATCAATCTCATTACAGTTCCAGTCCGAACACATTGCATCACAGGCATTGTTGGCCATTGAGCCTGACAACACACCGCTCCCCGAAGGACTGGAGATTCGCTGTGACACTGATACCGCAGTTCTCCACATAGAGATTGAAACATCTCGCAGTATTGAGAGTCTGATGGCCACCATGGAGGACATTCTCAGTGCGATAGACCTCTATCTGCGCGCCACAAGTGTTGTACGCCGCTAGGCGCATGACGCTACATCTTGTCACAATCTATGCGATATTCTCGTCGTATTTGGCAAGCAACTTCTCGTAGACCTCTTCCGCCTTCGCCTGCGCGCTGTCTGCCATCTCTTCGGTGATAAAACCGCGCTGAACAGCTCGCTTGAGGAGATGCTGGTCTATTATTCTCACGTCCCCGCTGTTCGGCAGTCCGATGACATCAATCTCGAGGTCCACATATCTTATCCGACTGGGCCCATTACCGCTGCCCGGATAGATCTCCACTCCGGTATTGATATTCACATACGTGCCCTTCAACTCCCCCGACCGGGAGTAATAGTCTGTGACCAGCGTCGGTGAGCCTGCGATTGCCTTAGTGACTGCATAGTCCCCCTCGCCTCGTGGCACATGTACCTTCTCGGGATATTCGTGAGCAAGCTTGAGTTTACGATCCGTATGGCGAAAGAGTCGTCTTATGACAACCATGTTGGGGCCGGCCTCGACCACACGTCCGCGCACTAGGATTATGTTTCTCCCGTCGAGTTTGACATGTTCGATATTGATGGGATCATCGCGTCTTGGCATATCCCGCATGACGACCTTCTCTAGCTTGGCCGTTATGTAATCGCGTTGCTCGGGCCTGTCCTCTATTATCAACTCGGCGAAGTCCACAAGCGGCGAGTAGCCTGCACTCTTGTAGAAATGGTGCTTTCTGACTGTGGGTTCAATTTTGGCCCGAGTCTTGTCGAGGGCTTCTTTGACCTCTGCCGGAAACTCTATGTCTGCATTGCTTGTTCCCTCAAACAGAATCTCGGCATGGTCAATGCGTTCGAATCGGGAGTATATCTTCTGGGCTATGTCCAGAAGGTCGTCCACCTCGTCCCTCAGCTCTTCCTCTGTCAGCCCCTCTGCAGCAGTTCTCCAGAGTATTCCCCAATTGTCCGTGTAGGCCCGAATCCTTCGCCCCAGGTCAAGAAGCCTCTTTCTTGTTGCCGCATTTCTAATCTTCGTGCTGAGCCGAACAACCGGTTCTGGGAGCAGGACGACAGACCGACCAGGTATTGTTATGTTGGTCGAGAGCACAGGTGACTTTCTCCCGTAGTCATGGGCACGGACCTGTACCATCACAGGGTCGCCCTGCTTGAGATCGCGGTCTGGAAGAAGACCTGACACGCCTCCCAAGTCCACCTTTACGTTGCCCGTTCTGTCGTCACGACCCAACACATAGCCCTTGTAGATTGAACTCTTCGCCACACGCGGCTTCCGGACGATCACTCCGCCGAGACGTCGTCGTAGCACCTCTGTCAGTCTAGAGAGAATGGACTCATACGCAATAGCCACTATCCCCTGGAGATCGCTCCGATCCCATATATCCACATCAGGAATCCCATTCCGAATCGGCAGTCCAAACCTTCGAGCCACCTCAGGGGTTGGTTGAATCATCTCAAAGTTATTCTGGAGCATTATGTGGGTCAGCGACTGAGAATAGATTCCCCTTATCCTTGCCTTTATCATAGACACACACTGGCCTGCAGTTAGGCGCCATCCCCACCTGTCAGGTGGGGCGACTCATTTGAGTCCGCGAGATTGGTCACTTGCGACCTAGTCGCGGATTGGCTCGAGGAGACTGGAAACCTGCCAGATTCGTGTCCGAGCAAAGTTCGGACAGTTTGGATCCTGACTGGGCTCATCCAGTATCGCAATCACGTTCTGGGCCCGCACCGCGGGGGACTCAGACTCATTCTCAAGGACAGCAATGGCCTCATTGGCTGCACGCCGTATATTCCTAGGAACCGATGTGTTCTCAGATATCTCCTTGAGAAGATGTTTAGAATGATCAATACTCCTCTGTGTTTCGGCGTCCATCTGGACTCACCTCAGAATGGTCTTGGCGCACTTAAACGGAGTGCGAATAACGTGGAGTGTCACTTGCCTTTGGCATATAGAGGTTTTGATAGGAATTATGGAAGTCACGTAACCGAGATGCCACAGGCATTGCTCTTATAGGTCAACTAGCCACTATCTACATTGGTGCACAAGATGGGTGAGGACAACGATGCCTCAATCAAGCGGATGGCTGACCTATTGAGGCGCGGCGCGACTATGCTTGCAGAGTCCTGTCCGCAATGTGGGTCGCCGCTGATGAAAGTCGGCAATGACATCTACTGTGCCACCTGCAATCGTCGGATAGTGTATGCCAAGAGTGACAGTACGCCAGCGCCCATTGCCACAACCCTGCCGGAGCTCCGCGAAACTCTTCTTGAGAAACTGAGAACTGTGAACGAAACATTACAGCGAGAAACTGACGTAGAGGTTCTCACCAAACTGAGTAATCTTGTGGTCCTTCTATTGCGTGCTCTACGGGAACTGAACAAAGTGTAGGAGAGATGGGGCGGGGGCGTAGCCGCCCCCAGTTTCATGAGTGTGTTTCTCACAAGGCCTGTTCGATTCACAATCTTGGTGCTATGGCGGCTGGCTCGTCGAGAAGACGCTTCTCACCCTCAAGGGTCTTGATGTCCGTGACGTCCTGTGTCACTTCAAGTGTCCCCAAGTACTTGCCATCACGATCTCTCACTGCGAAGTATCGAATGTATATGAGCCGACCCCGGAGGTTTATCCAGAAGTCCGCAACATCTCTACGACCGTTCTTGAAGTCGTCTAGGATTTGATTGACCTTGTCAATGCTCTTTTGCGGATGGCAGTACTGTACCTCCCGACCAATCACCGCCTTTGACCTCACAAAGATACGGTCCTTGGACAGGCTGAAGTATCGTACCCTGTCATTTCTGTCGACAAATGTGATGTCTACCGGAAGTGTGTTTAGAATGGCCTCCAATACGTCAATTCTGAGTGTGCCGGACTCAAAGCGCACCTCTCCCTCGCTCAGGAGAGCCTCATCTTTCTTCTCAACTGGGGCTGGAATGGCGTCTTCTGGCACGAAGCAGCAGTAACCAACCTCTGCAAAGTCGGCCCTGACAACATCCCACTCCTTCTCTGTGACCACACGCATGGCCGCAGGGAATAGTATAGTGTTCTCCTTGTAGAAGTGGTTTGATAGGAATTCCCTCAATGCTAACGCCATGTTGGCGAGTTTCTTGACATCTACGTGTACAACTCCATTCTCCTCCGAAATGGAAGAGAAGAGCTGTTTTTTCACATCTCTGATTTGATCGTGCTCCATCCACATGATGGCCGGAGGTTGTGTGATGCCGTGCTTCTCCAGTTGAGGAAAGAGAGCATTCTCCTCTCGAAGATAGTGCTTCTCGGCATCCTTGAATTGGTCGATGAGTTCCTTGATCCTCTTGGCCTCAGCCTCAGTCGGCTCTCGTGCGGCTTCTTTGATGCTCGATGCAATCTTGGACAGTTCCTCGGCCATATCCAGCATGGCACTGTGCTCGTGCATCAGAATGTGGATTGGATGTCCTGGCGGCGCGATATCGCCCTGCTTCTCAATCGACTCACGGAATACTGCCAGATGCACATCGCAGAGTCTGTGAATCTGCTCCCTTGGCATCCCCTCTTGGATGAGCTCCTCCTCAGCCATGGATATGTCCATGGCCGACGCGTCGCCCAGTACCTCTCTAAACTCGCGCTTGACCTCCTCTGGGTCTTCCCCTGCATGTAGCTTCTCAATGATTTTCTTCAAAGCTGTCTTCTTGTCCTGTGCCATTGTTATATCACATGGAATTAACTATCGTGTAGTAATATAAGTGTAGTAGTTACCGAATGGGAAGCGACTGGGTCGTGACGGTGGCATGATCAATCTCCAATTTGGACACCACCGTGTGCCACTGGAGACCAGTTATTTCAGTCGAAATCAGGAGGCTTCTCGCTGAACCATCGAGGAATCTTCTCCATGGCTGGCTGATATGTATCCAAGACATGTCTTGCAAGGATCAGGCGCTGAATCTCACTTGTGTCCTCATAGATTT
>QMYR01000194.1 GCA_003662765.1 Candidatus Thorarchaeota archaeon | reverse complement strand
CCTCAAGGCGAGGTAGCTCCCTTCAAACTTCAAAAGCCTAACCCCTTCGGGCAGAGCCTTCTGCACCACGCTCTCCAGGGTTCCACCGGTGTCGTACCAAACGATGAGCCCGTGTTCGCCCTGTCGTTCAAACTCTTCCTTAATTTCCTCTCGTAACCATACAGTCAGCTTGTTCATCGTTCATCGGAATATCTCATCTAAGCGATAAGTCAAACGACGTACCCCGGGCCAGCCGACCTGGACGAAGATGTCCAGAACTTCAAGGAGAGTCCGACGGCAGTCTTCGTCCTTCTGCAGGAGTGTTCGGTATTCAGCCAGATAGCGTTCAACTAACCTCACGATGAGGTCTGCTGCCATAGACTCGAATTGGTAACCCCCACGCTGTCCGCTACCAACGATACGCCCGATTCGGAGAAATACATCCCGTGGGTCTAATGGGATGAACACCTCCAACATCTCCAGAAGATGATGGGTAACGCTTGGAAGGGCTACTTCTGCAAGCTCATCCAGAAGAGGAGTGGATTCACGGTAAAATCTTTCCTGCTCCTTCGTTAACGGCTTTCGGGTCGGTGTTTCCCCCTTTCTTTCGTGGTCAAATGCACCTGAAGCGAAGTAAACTTGGCTCGCTACAGTGTCAATGAGCCGAAGAAGTGCACGGGCTTTTTCTTGCTCCTCTTTCGGCCAAGTAAGGAATGGCCTCCCAGCGTACGCTTCCTCGAGTTGATGCAAACGGTCGCGTGCGGAACGTAACAAACGCCTGAGAAGGTCAAAAGCACGCTTGCGGACGGCATCTTTCTGGGGGTCAGAGGGGTCCACAGGACCGTATGTTAAAGGCTTCCGAAGATGCTGAAGGATATGATCGGCCTCGTCAGCATTGGTAACAGGGTCAGCGACAATCCTAAATATGATTTCACGACAGGTGGGGTTATCCCGCCAGATGTAGAGTTCTGTAAAGATATCCACGCAAAATTCGCGGACCTCCTTCGCACCTGCTCCCTGAGTTACTCGGTCGAATATCTGTTTTGTGAGACGGGTTATCCGTTCTGGGTGAGCGCCGGCAAGGCGGTGAAGAGGTCCGGTGATAAGCCCCTGGAGGACACCTCGACTTTGCTCTTCCCGGCACATCCGCTCGATAATCCGCCACATGAGTTCAGGTGCTGTTCGGTAGAGGACGTTGAGGCGGTTTGCGATATGAAAGCGGACAGCGGGAACGGGATCAGCGCTCAGCCTTTCGACAGCGTCAAGGATATCGGAGGTCGCCAAGTCAGCATGCCGAGCGAGAACGATGAGCCCCTGAGCTGCCTCAGTTCTCGGTTTAAAGCCACCCCATGAAGGAAACTCATCGAACTGCGAATCATGTTCGGGGCAGGGAGTTGGCTCAGGGTGGTGGCTTGCTTCTAAAAGCACAGTTTTAACGAACTCCTTAACGGTGCGGTCACTTGAGATATTATCGCTTCTGGCAATGCGTTCGCACGCAGCCACCAGCACATCCCAGGCATGGTCACGCTGTTTCGGGTGGACACCATCGGCATCGGCACGGGAGAGCGCCTTGCGGAGTGTTCGGAGATCAGGAAGGATATCGGCGATTTCCTTGGAGGTGGGAATAGTGTTCAAATGTTTATCCGCAAATGTCCTGACCGGTTGTTCAAGTTCCCGAATTCTTCGGTTCGGTTCTGCATCCACAGGTATGCCTTGGTCGGCAAGATATTCTTCCTCACTATCCGGTCTAGTCACCTCCTCAAAATGCACCGGAGGTTCGTTAGGAGGCACGGCATTGGCAGACTGGAGGTCCGAGAGCAGATTTTTGGCTTCGTCAGTCACCAACTCAGCATTCGACAGACATCCAAGCAATCTATCCCGTATGCGTTCGGCCGTTTCATGACGATCTGCCGGGAATGCGTCGGGGATATTTAGGATTGCCCTCTCTACTCGTCGGCGCTCGGTCTGGGTCATGAGAGGGAAAATGGCTTTAAGGAACTCGCCAGCCGGATAGGAGGTATCCGGACTCACCAGAATCGGTATCGCCCATGCAAGTGGACGTATCTCCTTACCGAGCGTATCGGGAAGCCGGGCGCCGAGGAAAAGGAGCCGTCGCCACAAGACAGCAAGCCGATTCTCCTCCACAAGTATTCGCACGAGTTCACGAATCTCTTCTCGCCCTTCTTCCTGTTCAGCTAAGCGTTCAAGATGCTTTTCAAAGGCGTCCAGCATCCTGAGAGGTTCGTCATGCCGGTATATGTCTCCTTCATCCCAGACGCAACTAAGGTCAACTCGAAATCTTGCTTGCCGACCATTGAAGTCAAAAGTTTCTTCAACTATCTCGCCGGATGCGGTAGCATGGCGCTGGGCAATGTAGGCTTCCATTACAGCGATAAGTGCCCTGGTCGCTCTGGATGAATCGTGTTCTAAAAACTTAGGAAACACCTCAGCGAGCACATATAAAGCTCCCCGGTAATCCTGCTGACGATTGGAAACCAGCGGAAGGATGCCACTTTCATACATCGGTGTTGGTTCTTTTGAGGTTTCTGGATGGGCAAAGGCAGCCCGATAAACTTCCTCAACAAACGCTGGGTCAAGAGTGATTAACCTTTCTACCTCTCGGGCTAACCAGGGCATCTCTTCAAAACCATACTGTGAGATGTGCTCAGGTTCTATGCATCGTCGCAGCAGTTTAACCGAGGCACCAGGGTCGCTTTCAAACGTTCGACACACGGATTGGAGGGCATGTATGACTAACCATCGGTCTCTCGGCTGCAGGGACCATGCAAATTCAAGTAGCCTACGAGCTGTCTTTCCAGCATTATCCCGCTGGTCGGAGGTAAACTTCTCAGGATGTTCACATAGCGTGGAAAGGAGTGAGCGGACCGTATAGACCACAGGCTTTCGCAGATTACGGCTTACCCGTTCAAGAAGGGCACACCATGGCCCTGCACCTGGTCCCAGAAGTTGGGAGCTGTCGGGATGTATAGCCACCAGCGAGCCGACAAGATGGTAAAATGCCCTCTCAGCTGCCGTCCGAATCGCTCTATCGGGGCTATCAAGGGCTCTACAGAGCGGTTCCAGATCGGAGAGCGCTTTTGCCTCCTCTGCGGCTACGGATGGTCCGATAAGTTTTCCGACCTCAGGGATTTGGTCTTCCTGTATTACCCGAAATACGAGGTCCCAGAACTGCTCTCGGCTTCGGTCAACCATCCAGATATGCCGGAAGTGGAGCGTGAGGCTTGGCCTGACGACGAGGACTAACTCGGGGTCGTCTGCGAGACGCTCGATGAACGACTCAGGTGTCCCTCGGAAGAGGAGACGTGCGACTGCGTAGTCGAAGAGGACGTGATGTGAGAAAGCGAGGACATAACGGTCCGGTTTTGCCGTGGGGGAAGGTTGCCATTCGACGAGGACCTGGGTTCTGAGCAGGTCGTCCAAGTAGGTCGAAGTGGCAGGTTCTTCGACATACGAACGGTCTATGCGCAACGTGCGCGCCTTGACCATTTGGTTACACACCCTTCTGAGGAGCGCTTCATAGGCACCGCCTTGGATGACCCGATAGTGCCAATACCGATCCAGCAGTTCCAGTTGCGTTCGTATCGGAATGAGTTCGTCCTCAGTTACTCCCTCACCGAGGAGCCCGGCTACAAGCTGCAGATTGAAAGGCACTTGTAAGAGTTCTCGAAGTTCTTCTGGCGCATTTGTGATAAGCGTGTAAAGTTCAGGTGCTTGTGGGGCGATCTGGTTAAGTTCCTCATCGGAGAGTTTCGAGGTGTTGAGATGTCTGATTTTCTGAAACTCGGGGTCCTGAAAGTCCGTCGGTGGTTCACCATAGAAAAGCTCTTGGAATTCAATTCCATAACGCAGATCGAATTTTCGGATTGAGGCTACCACACGCCAACGGTTGTTATTTTCAATGACCGTGCGGATGAGATCTTGTATCGTCTTAGCCACAGGTTCCCCACGGGCAGCATCCAGGGCATCAATGACCAGAAATGCGGGGCGAGTTCCGGGCCAGTTCATGAGAACCTCAATCAGGTCGTGCTCTAAGCCCAATTCCTGTCGGAGTTCTCCAAGGCTTTGAGCAGCAAGACGGTCAACTGCCAGATAGACGAAGTCTCGCCCTTCGTCCTCAAGCGCCTCGACGAGGTCATGCAGAGCGCCCGATTTCCCCACTCCCGGCTCCCCTACAACGAGAAGGGAGTGTTCTTCCACCACCCGCCTCAGTTCCTCGACACAGCGTCGGTGAATCTTCACATCAATAGAACCGACCCGGATACGAGCAAGGTGGGCAAGCGATGAAAAAGTTCGACGAGAGCAATCTTTAAGCTTCTCAATGTCCTCTTGGTAACTGCGTGGTGACAGGAGGTCGATTCCTGCGTCGAGCAAAATTCGCTGAAGCCCGAGCCGGTCAGCGCCCGAACGGGTCGCAGCAAAATGGGCACACGAACTGATAAGTTGCGACCATGCCGTATCAGCATCGTCTGGGTTGCGTAAGACTACGGTGCGAAGGAGGGTCTTCGCCTCTCGCTCCTGAGCACCGCCTCTGTCCACATCCAGCACGAAGATATAGACTAAAGAAAGGAGCTGTCGAATTTTTTGAGTCGAGGGGGAATTTCCAAGCACATTCTGCCAAGAGCGTCGAATGTGTCCATCCACAATCGAGAGCGCCCTCCGCTCATTCCTGTTCCTTGGCAGATCTTCCAAAGATTCCCTTTTACAACTGCGAATCCGATCGAGCACAGAGCGTAAGTGAATGCGGATGGTCTCAGGACTATTAGAACTGGTGATAAGCACAAGGCGATCCTTTTGCGGGTCCAAGGGTTTCCGCCTTTGTTGACAAGCGATGAACTGGCGGACGAATTGTTCCAGAACAGATGCAAACGGTGAGTTAGGGGCCTCCGAAAGGTCAAGCCTGCGCTTGATCTGGCAAAACACACGTCCCCCTGCTGAAGTGCCCACCAGGAGGTCATCAACAGGTTCCCCTGTTTCGCACTCGAGCCACTCAAGCATCACATACGCAGGGAGGTCCCACGGAGGCGGTGCACCTTTCTCAGCCAGAATATGTACTGCCATCCATGCGCTTACACGATGTTGAAAGTCCATGCCTCCGGCTGCTGCGGCACCGCCTGCTGTATGCCTTGCCATGCTCACCTCTCTTTTACCCCTTCACCCGTCCGGCATCGGGGTGTAGTATCTCTGCCTGCTTCAGCGGTTCTATGTTCACCCGCACGCCGTAATCCCGGTTCGGATGGTAACCCTGGGAGACTATTTCGTTCACCTTCTCCTTCACCCATTCGCTCCTGCTCTGCACATTAAGGCTG
>QMYR01000193.1 GCA_003662765.1 Candidatus Thorarchaeota archaeon | reverse complement strand
CGCCTTCCTTCTCGCAGCTGTTAACCTCTCAAGTCTGTAGATTTCTTGGGCGGCATCGTAGGTGTTCCCCGCCTTCTCGAAGAGTCCCGCTTTTTCGTAGAGCTCGCCAGCTTCCATCAGCAGGCGTGGTGCCTCTGCCAAATTGCCTTGGTCTTGGAGCAGCTGAGCCGCTTGGGCTAGCGCATTTCCCGCAGAGGCATAGTCGCCTTTCTCTTTGGCCTGTTGCGCCCACTTCTTGGCAATTCTTATGGCACGCTGGTAGATTCTCCGTCCCAGCTCCTCATCGCCAGATGCGTAGTAGATTCGCCCCACCTTGGTCAGCAGCTTCAGAGTTTCTGCGAAGTCCCCCTGCTCTTCACGAACGTCTGCCTCATTCTCCAACGCATCTGCAGCCCGGACGTTCAGCCTCATTCGTTGGTGGGGGTCGCCCGCAAAGTCCGCGGCCCTAAAGAAGTACTCTGCAGCCTTTCGATGCTCGGTGGCCTCTTCCGCGATATCACCTGCACGCGTGTTTATGCGTACAATCTCTTGGCGTGTCTTCGCGTCCTGCCCTGCTCGAATCAACATCAGTGTTGCCTTGTCGAGTGCCGTAAAACACTCGTCTGCAAGGTACGCCTCACGGTATGCCTCCGCAGCTTCCTCGTAGATCTTTGCTGCTTTCTTGAAGCGGCTATGAGAACTGAGGGTGTCCCCTGCCTTGACCAAGAGTTTTGCTCCAGTAACACGGTCACCTCGCTTGAGCCTGCTCCTTGCCAGTTTGAGTACTTCTTGAAGTGTTGTCAAGTGGCGCTGTCTCCATGATGGGCAGTGAGAACCTGTTGCTCACCCCAGCTTGCATGACTGACAGATAATAGTTGTCGTGTCACCGACGAGTATGACGCTGTATTGCCTTTCGAACATCCTCGCAATAGACTCAAATACAGGACCGCACACGGGTTACCCCGGCAAGGGAGACTCAATTGAGTGGACCAAGTGATCGAGTCGGTGTGGGCCTGATAGGCACTGGCAACATTGGCAAGACCCATCTGACTGGTCTAGCCTCTCTCATTTCTGCCGGTCTGGTCGATGCAAGGATTGAGGCGGTGTGCGACACGGACACAGACGCGCTTAGGTCCGCGGCGGAGTTGTTTGAGGTTCCAAAGTCCTACGTGGACTACCATGAACTCGTGTCCGACGAGGACGTTGATGTCGTGTATGTCTGCACCCCAACGAATAAGCATCGCGACATGGTGAAGGCTGCGGCACGTGCGGGGAAAGCTGTCTTCTGTGAGAAACCCCTGGCTCATAGCTGCCCACAGGCACGTGACATGCTTGCAGTGACGCAGGATGCGGGTGTTGCAACAGGTGTTGGTCTGGTTCTCAGATATGATCAGTTTCTGCTGTACGCTAAAGATCTGCTTGCTGAGAAAGACTTCGGCAAGCCTATGTTGGCACACATTCGCGATGATCAGCGTTTCCCGGTGGACTACATCTACTACAGTCGCTGGCGCGGTGACAGAGCGATTGCGGGTGGTGGAACGCTGATTGAGCACAGCATACATGACATTGACATCCTACTGTGGCTCTTTGGCGCCGTCGACAATGTGTTTGCTCGGGTGGGGTTCTATGCCGGGCGCGAGGTCGAAGACATGGCCTCTGTGAGTCTGAAACACAAGAATGGGATGGTGTCAACGATAGACTCAGTCTGGCACTGGGTCGAGCGCCCTAACGAGCGATTTGTCGAGTTTTTCTTCGAGAAAGGGTTCATTGCCATTCGGTTGGAGTCGGGTCATCGTTACCTCGAGTATCATCTCCAAGGTGAGGTGCCAGTGAAGGTGGACGAAGAACGGGCCAATGGGGCGCTCATGCGACATCTGGGTTTCAGCAGAAACGACCTCTCAGTGGAGGGGTTTGACGCGCTCACTGCCGTGGGGAGCGAGCGCTATGCAGCACTGAGCTACGCGTTTCTCACAGCACTACGACGGGGCGTCGACCCGTCGCCGTCCTTTGCAGACGCAATCGCTGCTCACCGTGTTGTAGACGCCGCCTACGAGTCTGCAAATCTGAATCGGCCTGTCGACATTCTGTAACATCAGAGGACAGGCTTAAGTACCCGCCTATCAGTGGGACGAGCGGTTACGGCGATGGAACAGACCACTCTGCATGACGTAGAACCATCGGACTACGATGTCATTATTGCCGGGAGTGGGGCCGGCGGTCTTCTCACGGCCCTCGCCCTGACCGCTAACGGGAAGCGGGTACTTGTCGTCGAGAAGGAATCCTGTCTAGGAGGCGTGTGGCATGGTTACTGGGTGGACGGGTTCAGAGTCGACCATGGTCTGCATGTAATCACTCGCGTGACCCGTGGCGCCTTCACTCGTTTCATGCGCACCTATCTTCCCACCCTACCGAGGTTTGTTCTCCATGAGGGGTGGTACTTCAGAGTCCACGACCGCGTCGGTACGATTCCCACGAGTGTCGGCCAGACTCTGCAGTGGCCACTGACGGGTCTCCGTGGGCGCTTGGGTCTTGCTCGCATAGGGGCCAAGATCAAGACAATGAAGCTGGAGGAGATGAAGCGCTACAAGGACATCACGTTCCTTGAATTCATGAAACGTAACAATGCCACCAATCAGGTGATACTCGATGTGATGCAAAGCGCCATCTACATGGCCGCTGGCGTCGGCATAGATGAGGCCTCAGCCTATGAGGCGCTGCGGACGTTGAAGGACACAGACAAGGAGTCCTCCAAACTTGAAACCATCAAGAAACTTCTCTTCGGCTCCACAGAGTACGACGAGGGCTACGTGATTGGTGGAATGCAGTACTTGGTCGAAGAGGTGGTCAAGGCTATCAACGGTGCCTATCTTCTGAACGCTCCAGTTCGCAGGATCACCGAGCGTGACGGGCGGGTCCGCAGCATAACGGTGGGTGACACAGTCATAGAACATGACTGCGTCGTGAGCAACATTCCACTCTGGGAGATGCCCAGGATTGTAGATTCCGACAGGCAGGAAACCATCGATTTCTTCAAGCGTTGGAGCCACATGCGTATCACTCGTGGTGTCACTCTCTGGCTCGGACTTGATGAGGTGGTCGTGGGCGATCGCAAGTCACGTGTCATTGTTCATCCAACTCCGAATCGATGGATTGTTTCCGTGTCAAGCTTTGATCCAAGCTGTGCCCCGGCTGGAAAAGAGCTGGTCGCAATCGCAATGATTGCAATGGAAGGCAAGACCCTTGATGAACAGGTCGATATGATGAAGAGCAATGGCCTTGAGAAGTACCATCCTGAGATTCTTGAGCACATCGAGATGGAACATGCCCAGATATCGTATGCAACGCGGGCCGCTCTGGTGCCAGGGCAGACAGATCTTGATAGGCCAGGCCCTCGTACCCCCGTGGCCGGGCTATACATAGTCGGCACCGACACCGCAGGTTCCGGCGTGGGCCTGCAGCAGGCTGCAAACTCGGCCCAGGGCGTTATCCAAGAGATCTTGAGTCACGAATCCCCGTCGCTCTGACCGTCAATAGTGGTATAGACTGCTCCATGACCACCCTAGAAATGCCCCCACCACAACTTTGCCGTCTTCCTGAACGAGGTGTAGATGTACCCTGAACTCCGATAGCCTGAAGAGCTGTCCTGAGGATAGAAGTACAGATTGAACCAGCATTTCGTGGTTTCAGCCCACGCATCGCCCCGGTGCTCAAACATCACAATCCGCTTGTTCTCATCTGAGAATCGTACTGTGTTACTTATGTTGGATTGAATCAGAACTGGCTCTTGCTCCTTGTGTTTCCTTCCACCGACCAAGGTATTCGTTGAAAGTCTTGTACAGTGGATCATGGACAGGCAAAGTTTCCTTGAACGAATCGTATTCTATCTTCCCAGTACTGGACCCGGGGGGTACGTTTTCGTACTTCTCAAAAAGTGCAAAGAAGAAACTCTCTGCGGATTCATCCTTTCTCAAATGTCTTTCAATCGTCTCGCGAACGACCCGCCCTTTCATAGGGGCTACTTGAGGAAGGTATCTTTTTTCCAAGAGATACACACTGATTGGTAAAGAAAACGAGAATAGTATTATGAGCAAGAGCTCTGGTTGCATTCCATTCACCTCTATAGGGGTACGGAGAATCCTAAATTGAAAAAGTACGCGGCATAGTACACACAGACTATGATGATTGTCAACTTCACGAGAAACAATGCAACAAACCATATTCCTTTGTGTGTGTTGAGCGTACCCGGTCCGCCATATGGTCTGTATTCCCACCACAAGTCAAACAGACGCCAACCAGCACGGACTGCAGTTGTGATGCTATCCACATGGCCGCTCCCACGAAAGAGTGTCGCATTCATATCTATGATTCTCGCATCAGACGAGCAAGTGGACATCCGCAAAGTCAAGTTTCTATCACTGCCATTCTCATCCATGTCTTTCTACTGACCTGCTTGTTCCTCCAGATACTGAATCAGAACTCGGACTCGCCGACCTAATTCATCATCTCTCTGTGACAGAGAGCTAAGCAGATGTGCAGATTTGCTATTACCATTTCTTGCTGCCCAAAACATACTCTCCACATTGGCTGAGAGAAAGTTCTCAACAATGGTCCCCCTCTTCTCAAAGGCATTGACGATCCAATAGACCCGGATTCCGTGTCGTGGTGCAAAAGAGAATGGACCAACCCGCCAATTTGTGAAGAGGGACAGCCCTATCACAAAATACGCCACCTCACAGCCAATGATCGCAGTGAGCATTTTTTCAATGTTGCCTATGTCAAAAAGAAGGACGCTCAACAGAAACGCAAGAACTATTGGAATCTCCCCTGTACAAAGAGAACGGATGTTGCCACCAAACATGAGTTTCAGTATTCTGTTGTAGTATCGAGTACTGTACTTGTCCCCCCAGAAGAAACCACTTGCTATCGCGAGTCCTACACCGACACCTAGAATATGATAGGTCAATGTTGAGACCATTTCCGCCATCATTTCAACGCTCCGTGAATAGCGATAGGGAAATCTCAAGGTACTGAATCCACACAATCCACATTATTGCTATAATACTGAAATAAAATGCGACACCTATGACTCCCCATATCATTCGAGGCTTGCCCCAATCTTTTATGATTTGTACAATTTCGGCATCAATTACATGAAGGAGTATCTGGATGGTGATGGCAAGCCCTGCAAGTCTCAGTGCATCCATGGTAGCTGCATTGAGCCATGCACCAATTAGGCCAACTAGGAAATCAACAGGAAGAACACCTTCAGAGATTGCAACCAAGAGACCCATCAACCAATGCACAAAGGCAGCACAATAAAGAAGCATCGAT
>QMYR01000192.1 GCA_003662765.1 Candidatus Thorarchaeota archaeon | reverse complement strand
CATCCTCAATCACACCCTCAACCAGTGCGTGTTGGCCGTACTCCTTGAGAAGGCGTTTCAGATCTTGTTCGTTCCTTACACCTGCGAGCTTCCGCGTATGAGATGAGGGAATGCCGGACTCGAGTGTTATTGCAGTGGCAATGGGCACGCCTGCAAAAGACACCCCCACAAGACGGTTCACATGAGGTGCCTCCTCTCGAATCATGATGCTCATAGCCTCTGCGACCTTGCGTAGCGTTTCGGGGAAGGAGGAGAGCAGACGCAGCTGGATGTAGAACGGGCTCCACTGACCTGAGATGAGAGTCCAGCCACCTGGTCGGTCTCGAACCGAGGTAAGAAGCATCCGGTTATTGTAGATATCTTCCATTATGCTGCGCTTCAAATCAACAGGAACGGACTTGCTGCCGGGCATCGTCCAAGCGAGAACGCATCTAGTTGAATAGTCTTGCTGACACCTATCGCAGTCATAAGTGCCCGTGACTCACATACATACATGGACGACAGGATTGTCAGCTGGCTTTTGGATAACGCTGGACCGGTTGTGAGGTTTCGCACGATCGTGGATCTTCTCAGTACGCAGGATGTTCAGCTCGTCACAGATGCCCTCGACAACCTGCTCACCTGTCAAGTCGTGCGCGTGTGGCTTGACAGACTTAGAGGCGGTTTTAATCCCGACAATGTATGGTCACAGAGGCCTGCAGCCTTTGCTAACGTAATGGGGAAACTTGTGCAACTCGGAATGAGGGCTGGGCTCCAGCCATTTGACACACTCACACTGCCAGCGCGAGCGTGGCTTACCGATACGATTGAGAAGACAGATGGCCCATTTCGGCCGACAAGGGAGATGATGGTTGTTGTGTCATTTCTTGCACTCGCAGGCTATTCTGAAACCAAGTATGTGAGTGGCGTCCTCAAGAGGCAGCTGGAGTTTCTCTTCAACAGGCGGCCCGGAATCGTTGCTGACAACTCTCTTGCCGTTAGCCCGACCACCACGGACTTGATTGGAATCGCACATGCCAAAGGGATAATGAGTGATAAGGAGTTAAGGGCGAAGGCCGAGGCCATAGTGGAAGATGTCATTGAAGGACGGACACGTATCACGCTCCCCACAAGCAGAACGGCTCTGGCCCGCACCTTGGTGTTGCTAGAGACTCTTCCGAGATTCCGAACCGTGCGGGAGAGTAAGTGGTTTGTAGAAACGATGGCAGCCCTTGGCGAATGGCGGACGGATAGAGGAACATACCGCTTTCCAGAAGACCGTGTACCGGAACGTGAGTCCGGTATGTGGATTAGCGGCGACTTCATGGCGCTTGATGATAGGAACAGGGAATCTGCAATGGAATGTGAGTCTACGTTCAGGGTCCTGTGGATTCAGAAAATCGCGCGAAGCGCGGCGTAGTGGTGCCCCGGAATACGAAACGTAGGACAGGGTGACGTTCCACCACATAGATCGTCATGGGCAGCGAGATGGCCACCGCAAGAATGAGTCGAAACGGCCACGTCGAAGTGTAAGAGGATAGGATTGACTCCGCTGAGAACCCAATCACAGCAAGAAATAAGGGGACAAAATAGAAGGTCAGCGGATGAAACTCGTAGATTACCTGCGAGTGGCAACCAAACACCGTGAGCAGATTACAGACACGGCTGCGGGCGCTTGACAGAAGATAGGCCCCGATGAGCACGGAGAGCGATCCGAGAGCTCCTGATGCCATGTACAGCCAAATGTTTGCACCCAGATTATCGACTGCCAGATCGGTGAATCCGTTCATTGTGGAGGTGAGTAGGAGGAGTGTCACAACCAACGGGAGAACAGCTATAGTCCGCGATGCTTGTACTGGTGTGTCACGCAGTAGCCACAGGCGGCGAAGCTCGCTCCCGATGAATGCGAATGCCGCTGCAACCATCACCGCATTTGCATGCCATGGGACCAATACGGGAGTAAACAGTGACGTGATAACCTCGGCCCCATAGGGGAGTAAGACGATGAACGTAAACCTGAGAGGCGGCCACAGACTGTATGCGAAACGCTCAAGGGCCGCGAACAGCACAAGACCAAAGAACAGCACTGGTAGAAACCAGAGATGCGTTGCTGACTGAGGAGGACCACTTCCATAGAGGAACCAGAATAGCAGCTGATCTGGTGTGAGATATGTGTCAATATATGGTCTGAGGGGAACAAAGAGGGCCATCATGAGCACATAGAGAATCACATACGGCACCATCAGCTGGCGGCCGCGAGCGGATATTAGCCGTCGCAGATCGTGGCGATATTTGTCGGTATTGTGCGTCATGCCTGCAATTACAAAGAATAGAGGGATTGCGAATGCGCTGAGGTGGACTGTGATGGCATTGACAAGAGGAATCACAGAGTGGACTGTCATCACGAAAAGTATCCCCAGCCCCTTGGCAACATCTAGCCATCCAGTACGTCCGCTCGTCAGCACTCGTCTTCACACTCTTCACAATATCACTTGCAGCGATTATCACAGGTGTCTTTCGGCAAACTTTTTAACGCTCACCGTAGCGCCCTTTCCCCGATTGCGCCCGTTGTCTAGGGGCTATGATGGCTGCCTGCCACGCAGCCGGCCCGGGTTCGAAATCGATTGTGAGTTTCACATTGCGACGAGGATCCCGGCGGGCGCACCACTCCTTTTGATTGCCTATGGACACTAACGGTATGTTGTAACTCAGTCACTTGTCAATCCAATAGACCACAATTTCCATAGCATGGGGAGAGTCGCATGAGAAGAGATTGTTCGGACTTATTGAATGGGGAGGAGGAAGAACAAGGACAGAAACGAATACTGTTCGTATGTACAGGGAACTCATCAAGGAGCCAAATGGCCGAGGCACTCCTGCGACATATGGCGGGCGGTCGTTATGAAGCGCATAGCGCAGGAACAGAACCACAACACGAGGTGAATCCATTTGTAATAGAGGTCCTGCAGGAGCGCGGAATTGACACCGGCCAACTGCATCCAAAGAACGTCAGGCTGTTCATGAATCAGAGGTTCGACACCATAGTCACACTATGTGACACTGCAAGAGAAACGTGCCCCGCACTTCCCGATGCAGCAAGAGTTGTACACTGGTCGATAGAGGATCCGGCCGCGTATCAAGGATCATACTTCGACATACTGTCAAAATTCCGAGAGGTTCGTGATGAGCTTGAAGGAAGAATCCAAAGAGAATTAGTGCAGGACATTGGCTGACAGCGCTCGATTCAGATGGATTCAACCCAAGCAAACTTTCTCTGCAGTACCTTCGAATAGACCTTTCGCCAGTCATACTCCACCTTCTGGCACCAATTGTAGACGATCTTCGGATGAATATAGGACTTGAGGGATGTGCCGAGGTTCCACGTACGACATGCCTTGGCCAATGCGAAATCGGTTTCAACTTTCTGTTTCGCAAGACGTGCCTTCTTGACACGCTCCTTTGCGCGTTTGACCGCACGTTCAGCCCTAGCTATACGTTCCGCAGACTTTTCCTTGAACGCGGCCAATGCCGCTTTCTTCTTCGCAAGCTGCTGTTTACTTGCGTCGTACCGTCTTCGTGCATTCACAAGGGCAGCCTCGGCACGCTCCAGACGAGCCTTTGCTCTCTCAACACGAACCTGAGCCTCCTCCAGACGCTCCTTTTTCGTACGCGAGCCCTTCCGCCGGCTTCCACGTATCTTTCGACGTTGTTCACGTGCTCTATCCCACGCCGCCTTTGCACGATCCCGCTGCTGACGCTTGGCATCCACAGCCTGTTTGTACTTTTCCACAAGAGCCTGTTGCTTCTCAATGGCAGCCTTCTTTCGCTGAAGTTGTTCCTTCTCTTTTTTCCGACGGGCTGCGAGCTTCTTCTTTGCCTCTGAGAGCCTTGCCTCGGCCTTCTTGATGCGTTCTTCAGCCTTCTTGATACGGAGCCTGTAGCGTTCCTCAGTCTTGGGCCAACCCTTCGGAGCCTGCTTTGTATGATTCATCACTCGTGCGACCTCAAGGTTCGCACGCTTGAACGCAGCCTTCTTCATGAAATCTGGGGCGGTCTTCTTGACTCGACTCTTTGCCAACTCATCACGCATTGTAACAGTCGCATGATGCGTTCGAAACATCTTCGCAGTCAGACCAGGCACAACTTTGCTGAGAAACTTGTTCACATGCGAACTTCGGATTCGCGGAAAAATCTGGGCTATCTTCTTTGGGTCGGCCCTTGTTTCCTTGCTCTTTCGGGTTTCAAAGGATCTCACTCGCTCAACCGCGTTCTCATACAGCTCACGAAATACCTGCATGACATCAGGAGGCATCTCAAGCTCCTTGTGCCAAGGAACACTATCCTTGCCGAGAAAGTCAAACACTATCGAGTTCTTCTTGAAAGTGAGATGCTCAACACGCAGAGTTGTCGCGCCAACTGTGTCCGCCTCGTCAGGGTCTTTCTCGTCACCGACTCTTAGGCTCAGCCTGTCAATCAGATAGCAGGCCGCTGCAACCTCACGGGTCTTGGGATTGTCTGAGTGCAGTCCATTCATGATGTGATTCCGAATCAATTGCATCTTCGGCGACAGTTGCAGTGCCTTGTCGAACTTCTCAGCCTCGCGTTCCTGTTTGATTGGGGTGCTGTCATGAAGCCAGATGTATTTCGTCTTGCCAGTGAGTTTGTCGGTCCATTTTGCGATCCACATACAGTCAGGCGCCCAGACAATCTCGCCCCAGTTTCCCTCAGGTATCTCAGCATCGGGATCGAGGTTCAGTGTGATGTCCTCATGACGTGCGCCCTGCTTCCACCGCCCTCGAAGAGGGTGCTGACCACGACCCATGAAGATACCCGATGGCTCAGTCATGTACGTGGCAAGCTCCATTCGTTGTCCATCGACAATTGCATAGCCATACCGTTCCTTGAGCCTCTCACGCTCCTCCTTTCGCCGTTCACGAGCAGCCTTCTTCTCCTCCTTGGTCATGGCCTCCTTCGCGGCGCGTTCGGCCTCTACAACTCTGATTACCTCAGAAAAGTCGACCTCATCAACTCTCAGGGGAGGATTGATACCGAGTGCCTTGCTGAAGTCATTCATGAAGTTCTCCGCAAAGACCGGGTCTTCGACATAAGGCGTGCCGAGCTTTTTCACCCAAGCAACAGCCATCTCTTCTTGGAGCTGATTGAGCACTATCCGCTTCCCGCGGGCGACAATAGCAAGTCCACGTGGCTCAGTGGGTTGAACAACAAGGATGCCGTTGTGTCGAAGTGTTTCCATGAATACCACGCCTAGCTGACTGAGGCTCTCAAAGTTCTCCGTCTATAGAAATCGCAACGAGGTGGTTCTAACAAAAGCATTGCGTTGAAGACCTTCT
>QMYR01000191.1 GCA_003662765.1 Candidatus Thorarchaeota archaeon | reverse complement strand
CTTAGACGAAACGGGACTTCAGACAATGGTTGATGAAGGGATTGATGAGTTCTTACAAGAAGCTTTCCCAGTTGAGCTCGCGGCTCTCTATGCCGCGCAAATCATCATGTTTGCAATTGATGTTCTTCTCCACAGAATGAAATCTCTGCCAACGCCCGGAGAACTTGCGATACTTGGGGCCTTACTTGTTTCATATACGGCTGCCATGTTTCTAGTCCTTTACGCAACGTGGGATGGGGTGGTTACACACAGAATTGGACCTGCTGCTGCTTTTGGAGCGCTTTTCGGAATCGCTATTACACTCTTGGGCGAAGGTTATTTCTCGTGGGTGAATGCAGGCTCAGTCTGGTCAAAGTGGTGGCGCTGTCGAGGAATGTGGTATGGCACAGGATTCCGAGCAAGATGGTACTGCATTCTTTCTGTTCTGGTTATTTCTGTCAAGGTCCTCTTTCTCGGCATAGTCTTTGCTATGATGATTCGATGTTGGGAACTATGGCTTAGTGGGTGGTGACCAAGAAAATGATCGCACTCCCCATTCTTTGTAGCTTCTTGTACCTCCTGTTTCTAATTGTGGTTGATAGCAGATGGGATCGATTTTCCAATCGGACACTCCATAGAATCGGCTTTCTTCTTCATACCTCTCAAAGATTCCATGTTTCTGCGTATCTCAGCAGTCTTTTCTTACTTGCAATTTCTTTTAATATCTTGGTCCGTGAGTCAGGAAGCAGATTTCTCATAGAAGCATTTCCATTGCCGACTCAGACGCTCATTTGGTCGATTATGATTTTGCTCGTTTTGCTACATAACTTTGGCAGATTCAGATGGACCACGACAGAAACAGAGAACCGTCAGGCTCTGCTTAGAGTTCTTGAGGAAACTGTAGAAAAGGCATCAAATCCTGCTGCAGGCATTGACCACGTAATAGGATATGTCACAAGACATCAGAATCGATTTCCACCAGACATTCTTGAAGAATTCTTAGCGTATCTATCACTGCGAGATGATACGATTGGCAAGGAGGCTCGAAAAAGACACGAAGATATCCAAATTTCTGACAGTTAACGGTGAGGTGTTGGTTACTGAAAGGTATCCGGCGAAAGAACAAATGCAGGGCTCCACTGTGGGAAAAGCAAGTGTCGCGCCATTCGATGAAAATATGCGGTTCACGATGCAGATTCATTGAGGCGATGAGTGGGCTGGAACCACCATGCCCCGGGTCAACATCAACTTCTATCCCCAGGAAAGCTCCTCTGGGTACCGTATCTCCGGTTACATCTACACGTCGTTCAAGAAGACGGGGAAGTTGTGAACATGGTCGCAGGTAGCGTCATCTTTCGACCCACGAGTTTCGAGGGGGGATTGGCCAACCGACCCGCGCCAGTACACTTCGCCTCGGAGGTGAAAACAACGTGCAACATGACCTGAGAGTGCGGCAGACAGACGAGTCAGACAGCCATCGGGAAGCCAAAATCAAGGCGTTCATAGCATTGGCAACCCTGCTAGTGTTTGCCATCGCACTTGTCGGAGTGGTGATATTCATTCGGTGGCCGATTGTCCCATTACCTGAGGAGGCAGACCACATAATGTCGGACATTCTGAGGGAGTGGCCGGTCTACTTCCTCCTCTGGGTGGGTGGTATCACGGCATTTGTCATGGCACCGCTCTTCTGGATGAGGGAATGCAAGGAGGAGGGTCTCTCTGGCAGGATTGAGGCTCTCCTCTTTCGGGGAAAGGCCCGACGAGTCCTGACGACTCTGTTCTTGATCTTCGGGTCGTATCTTCTCGGAGCGGTCGTCGTTCCAACAGCCCTGCGACTGACAATGGTGGCGGCCGTTGTGCACTATGCGTTGTTCATCCTCATCACGCAGGTGTCCATCTTCATGACCTTCAAGGTCGGGCCTCTGTCCTTTGCCTACAGGGACAGGATACTCGTCGAGGGTGTCGTGAGGTCCTTTGAGGAGGGGACCCTGACGGACGGGAGGTTGGAGTCCGTGGTCAGGTGCATTCTGACCGAGGCGAGGAGGGGGAATACGAAGTCGGTGGCGATACTCGCAGAGCTTCGGGAGCGGAGAGACGGGCTTGGTGAGAGAGTACGAGGGGTCATGGAGCACATGGAGTCGGTGTGAACCAGGCACCACGGAGTCCCACAGCGACCCGTCGTCTTCGTTCGGTGTCCGAGGCGATGATCAACCTGCTGTCCACGCCGAACAAAGAGAGCTATATCACGGAGGATAGCTGGCACGGTCCCTGCCACGTCCACGTCCTCGACAGGCCCTTCAGACTCTATCAACTCTCAGAGTTCTCAGTGGTGGGAGAGCTGGTCCAGGGTCAGGGTGCCAACAGGATGGGCAAGACCTATGTGGCGCTGTACGATGAGAACATGAGGAGGGTCATGATGGTGCTGTTCGGGGACTCATGGAGCGGCAGCGAGAAGGGCTACCTCAACGCCTACTTCTATCCACAGGACAGCTCATTATTTCATTATTTGCCCCTTCAACAGTAGTTCATTTATTTGCCCCTTCAGCTGTTCCGTCGAATTCTTGCAGCACATTCGGGTCGGGCGCTGTCGGATCGTGCCTGTTCAGGTCCGCAATCACCCTGATGTCATGGACACGCATCTCCACAACGTCATAGGAGGAGTAGCAGTAGCCCAGGACCGCCACGTACTTGATCACCCTTGAGACATTGTCACACTCGGCGATGGGGTACTCGAGGAGAACGACAATACCAAGAGCGTGGACCTGAATACTAGGATGGCCACACTGGAACACACAGCCGATTCCTGGGACCTCTGTAGTTGATGACATAATTCTTCAGGAACCCTCTTCTTCCTGACCGCCAAACCCTCTCAGTAGACCTGTCACAAATCAGTCTTGCTGTCGTCGCGAGAACTGTCGGTTGCTGTGTCAACTAATCCCATTTCACTAGGACCTCCCGTAGGGTCAGGACTCGTACGGAGCGCACGTAAGAGAGACATGACGACCCACAATAGAATCCAGAACCACATGGCTGCAAACATTCCCGGTGCTTCTTGGGGCCACAGCATCCCAACAACCAATAGCGGAAATCCGAAGAAGATTGCAGTTGCACCAAGGTTGGTGATCAGACTTGCCCTCAGGGTGCGAACAGTGACTCCATGAAGACGAACTAGAATTGGAAGAGGTCTTGGAAATTGGTCAGCCCTAGCGGTAGAGAACTTCCTTGCATATCTTCTAGTCACACTGCTTGCCAGTCCAAGTACGACAAATGGAACGAAAGATAGCGTGTAAAGACAAAGCAGAATCAGTGGATCAATTGTCATAGAAACACCTCCTACTTCTCTGCTTGCTATCTTGGACCGGAGAGAGCAATTCCTCCAAGTACTGCGAGTCCCAGTAGCAGGAGCAAGGCTCGTGAACACTGTAGGAAACTGTCATGATACCCCCATGATTCTACAGTGTCAATCCTACATATCTACTCAAGCATTTGAAAACGCGGGAGAATACGCCGTGAGCAGCGAGCGCTTCTTCTCCGAAGATAACACCCCATGTTAGCGTAAACAGAGATACAATTGCGTCAACCCTTTTGGCACCATCTTGACTGAGCTTGCCATCAGCAATGAAAGACCTCATGCGAACTGACTTTTCCTCTCTTGGCGTTGTGAATTTGAAACAAACTCTGGTTATAACATACACCGGAATCTCGATTTTGTCATCTCAAGGAGTAGGACCACTGGTAACATGTTGAGTGAGCACAATTCCAAATCCGATTGTGGGAGCTAGCCCCACCATAAAGACATCCATCATTATGTATAGTGGCAGACCATTAAGAAAGGCAAGCATTAGCAATTGCAAAGGCATCAAGAGGCTAAGTGTAATGTTGATGGCATAAAGAGCAAGTCGGGAAGACCTCCTTGAGAGAGTCTTGGCTCTTGCCTTGAAGCGGTCAGTATGCTCAAATGCAATTCCAAGTACACATAATATGAACCCCATGATGATTAGCAACTCGAATTCCAATACATCCATCATAACTCACCTATCCGAACTAAGGAGCATACTACAATTAAGAAGATCAGAGCGGTCAACTGTACTACAACAAGATAGAACGCCAATCTACATCTGTATGCCCAGCGATACTCCTCGCCTAACGAAACATCGAAAAAAGTTTGAAGATCGAAAATCTCGTTGAACTTTTGCCATGCAGTACTGCCACCTTTCATCCATCCCATATAGATGCCAAATAGAAGCATTAGGCCAAGCGTTGCTATGACCAGCACTGCCGCAAGGGGAGTTTCATTTCTAAGCGACTCGACTAGGAGACCAACATACTTCACAAAGGAAGCATACCATGCTATGCAGAGCGCGACAAAGACCAGCTCCAAATATGGATTTGCCATCTTTGCTACAGCCAAAAGCCCAAGAGTACCCCATTCCACAACGGTCAACAATTTCCAAAACTGAATTTCTTCTTTCTGCGAGAGTTCAATGCAGAGAGCTACGGCACGCTGTAGAGAAGATTGACTCCCGACTGTGGAATCATCAGCTAACCCGAAATAAGAGTCTTGAACGTTAAGAGTGAAGAGCAAATCCACGGTCATATGGAAAACAATTGAGAATCCAGTTTCTAACTCATAATTACAGGCAAAATGAAGTAAAGGCCACGGCCCAGTCCAATACATTGAAAGTCGGTCTTCTGCCATGTCCATATAGGAGTCAAAGTTGTGTTTTGTGCCCTCACCTTTTCCGCCAAGTGTGCCATCGAATTCTTGTGGCACATCCGGGTCGGGCGCCGTCGGGTCATGCCTGTTCAGGTCCGCGACCACATTGACGTCGTGGATGCGCATCCTCACAACGTCATAGGACGAGCAGCAGTAGCCGAGGATTACCACGTACTTGATCACCCTCGATGCATTGTCGCACTCCGCAATCGGATACCCATCGCTCTGACCGTCGATGCTGGCGTACACCGCCCCGTGGCCGCCCTGGAACGGCCCCCACCACAATCTGGCGGTCTTCCTGAACGAGGTGTACATGTAGCCCGAGCTGCGGTAGCCTGATGAGCTGTCCTGAGGGTAGAAGTAGGCGTTGAAGTAGCCCTTCTCACTGCCGCTCCACGAGTCACCGAACAGCACCATCATGACCCTCCTCATGTTCCCATCGTACAGAGCCACATAGGTCTTACCCATCCTGTTGGCACCCTGAACCGGTTCCCCGACCACTGAGAACTCTGAGAGTTGATCTGAACGAACGATTGAGCACATGGGGGTAGGTTGGTCCGTGCCGCGCGTCCCATTCCTTGTGCAGCTCGATGTTCGTGGACAGACTGTGTCACTTGTCGCATGGAGGTGAACCTATAGTGAAATACGATT
>QMYR01000190.1 GCA_003662765.1 Candidatus Thorarchaeota archaeon | reverse complement strand
GCAGGTCAACTATGTCCTTATTGCTCCACACAAAGCTTCTCTGGAACTCTGGTAGGAGGCACCTGCCGTCCAGGACTTCGTCAATGATTCCTAGAATTCTCCTCATTGAAGGTTGTGCGCCTTTCACTCTCAAACCCCTGTCGCCAATACTATGCCTTGCAGCCCTCTAAGTCGGCGTTTTGAACAGCCCCAGTCTGGTTGTACCTCCGAGCGCATACGGCCCCGGTATATATCTCAATTGTGGATGTCCCCACGGTGCGCTTGACCCTGGGCGGACCTTCTGGCTCGTTTGCCAAGAGGCGCTGGTAAACTATGAGTAGTCGAGCCTGAAGCTTTCAGAAGCTAGCCGACGACCCGCAATTGGGTTTTCCTTGCAGAATGATTACCGAACAGCATTGCGACGGCAATACTACTCAAAGGAACGTGTCGGAGTCATAGTTCAAGTCCACGTACAGAATAACGATAAAAGAAACGGGCGTCCTCTTTCCTCGTCGCATAGACGATGGAGACCATGCCCCTTGATTGCGTCAGCTGCGCTTGTAGACCTGCAGGGTCCGAAGATGCTGGCACAGGAGTCATTCTACCAGAGAATCCCAGACATGTCCATGGTGAATAGCGCTCTCGAGAGGTTTTATGCAGCGGTAGAATCGGGGGCACCAGAGGGCTTTGTACGATCGAGGATAGACTCCCAAGAGGCGTTCGTTTCGCGAATTGGAGAAACAACAGTCATCGTGGTCTTCTCTGACAGGACCGGCTTCGACGAGGTTGATGCGGCATCTGTGAAGGCTCTCAACACGGCATTCAATTGGCTTGTCGGCGACGGATCCGTGCGAGCCAAGAAGGACGAATTCGGGGCCCTAGTCCGCCGGCATCTTCTGAGGCCAGCAAGGTTGTGTCTTATCACAGATGACAGTCTCTCAGCCGACAACGTTTCGGGCGGCGCAATCCTGCAGATTGTGGGTTCGATGGGCCAGCGCACTCCTCAACCTATCCAAATAGGGCCCTACAATGTTTCAGTGTGGCATTACACTTTCGATTCGTTCACGTGGTCTGATGAGCTTGGTGATATGGATGCATTTGCTTTTGTGGCTTCTCCTGAAACGGAGGAGAGTCACTACTCCAGGGTTGTGAACACGATCAGAAGACATCGGCCGTCGGTTCCAGTGATGGTGATTCCCTCGTCCGATGACCAGCTTGAGTTCGCTCGTCAAATCGAAGATCGATTCGAGATTGTGCTCTGCGATGCAGTATCAGGAGTCCCGTCAGAACTCGTCCTATGTGTCATGTGCACCGCCATGATGACAGATATGCATCCGGAGCTTGCGCAGGAGACATGGCGTATCGACCACAGCATCGACAGGAGAAAGGTCGATTCGCGGGCTGTTGGTCATCAGGCCTTTTTTGTAATCGACAAGAAGACGGGTCATGCCGTTTACACGTTCTACTATGAAACGAAGTCTAAGGTACTTGAACGAGCTCCAAACGTGATTGCAGCAATCTCAATGTTCCGTCTGGATACGACATTGAGTGGTAAGACATCCGTCTTTCGAGCGGGGGATCTCAACTACATCATCATCGAACGTGAGAATCTTGTGTTTACACTGATAACAGGCGACGAACAGAATGTGGAAGAGCTGCGCCAGAAGTTCTCGTTTCTTCCGGAGTTGTGGGCCGATGAAGAACCTGAGAATGTTGAGTGTACAGAGGACGACCTCTACACGTCGCCGCCCTTCACTCTCAAGTTGTTGGCCACTTTGCCTCCAGAGAGTCTTCTTCCCAAGATGGTTCCTGTCCGTGTTGAGGAACCAGACTGGAGCCGATTCAGGTCTGGGTTGGTACGGGACTTTCTGCAGGCCGTATGGGGTAGCCTAGACGGAACACTAGACATCGGCAAGCTGGCCGTTGGGGACGGGCCAAAGATGACACTGGGGGCAATCCATCTTCTCAAGAGGCTCGGAGCCATCAGACTACGTATCGTCGTACGTCCTGAGGACCGTCCCCGGCTCACAGGACACCTAGATGTGGGTTTCCGAAGCCTCTACGAGAACATAGATCGGATAGTGGGCGAGGCGGATGGTAAGAATAGCATTTCAGACATCTCTGAAAGACTCGGCGTAGAAACGAACGTTCTTATCACAGTCTTTGCGGAACTCTACAGGAGAGGAATAGTAACGTTTGAAACCTGAACAGATACCACCCAAAAAGCTTCATAGCCCGTTATGCCACGGTATCTCGTGGAGTCCCTGCCGAACCGCTAGTGAGCTGGCCGTTCGATGGGAGGAGTAACAGCATGATTCACAACGTGGTGCTCATCAAACGTGACACGGGCGAGATTGTGACCCGTGTCAGGTTCTGGAAGATTGAGTTCAATGAGTCCCACATTCGCGAGTTCCTTGTCGGATACCACGACCTGCACAACACGGAGGGACTTGCCAAGGACACTCCAATCTACGTTGGCCAGCACAAGGTCTTCCACAGTCCCGTCGGCGAAGACATGATAC
The DNA here is from genome assembly GCA_003662765.1 of Candidatus Thorarchaeota archaeon. Taxonomy (GTDB): domain Archaea; phylum Asgardarchaeota; class Thorarchaeia; order Thorarchaeales; family Thorarchaeaceae; genus B65-G9. The sequence goes on along the minus strand of QMYR01000190.1, from coordinate 2,849 downwards.
TTCTGTTTGCCACGGATGGTCGCGACGAGGACCGCACCATTCAGTACAAGGTTCGGGAGAGTGCAGCTCGTATAGAAACGGCTCTAAGAGGCAATACGCTTAGCTACATTCGTGACAATCTTGACGACATTCTCGGCGAGCTGGTGTTCACACACTTCAAGGTGTCCTTCGTCGGCGCAGGAGGTGTCGGCAAGAGCACGCTTCTCAGACTCCTCTTCGGGAAGGAGCCTGCGCCCGGAGGATATGTGCCCACCATTAACGTCGCGGTTGATGCATCAGAAACAATTCAGTTTGGTACGTTCTTGGTCACCATATGGGACTTCGCCGGACAGGCTGTCTTTCATGACCTATGGGGTTTCTATTTCCAGGGCACTGATGTCATCCTTCTAATCACTGACAGCAGTTTCCGTAATGTGATGCAAACCAAGACGCTTCTCAGAAACATCAGAAAAGAGGCCCCAGCAGTCCCGTTGTTCATCATTGCGAACAAGCAGGACTTGCCCGAGTCAATGCGTGCTGAGAAAATCCAGCGATTGCTTGGAGCTCCGACGTTTCCAATGGTGGCCACTGACAAGTCCAGAAGAGAAGAGTTCATTCGCTTCATGCTGGAGGTCGCCGCCAAGACGGTCGGCGTGGAACTGCCCGACAGGCCTCTGAGTGAGATGATCACTGTTCGAAGACGAACTGAGGATATCTTTCCCGAACAGAGTGCAATGCTCCGGCACACACAGACGGGATACGAGACTGTCCCCTATGAGGAGAGCTCACCCTCAGCTGGCGCCCTCCGTCATCCTGACAAAGATCAGTCGCCAACTGGCGCCGAAGCAAGCGGGGCGGGCCAAGAGTCTGATACTAGGGCAGTACCAACTCCGGTTGGTGATGTCGAAGAGGCCAAGATACTCCATCTCATGATTCTGGTTCACCACAATGGTCTACCCCATATCGCTTTCGAGCTGAACTACGGCGATGAGCCTGTCCAAGGCACAGCCATTGCCTCTTTGATTTCTGCTCTCGACTCATTCACAGGCATTGATGCCGAAACGCCGGGTGTGCAACGAAAGACGGACGCGCTTGAAACCATCCAGCACGAGGGCAACCTCATCATGGTGGAGAAGTCTGCGAACTTCCTGATTGCACTCACGGTGACAAACGACTCTCGCGAGGAGGAACAGAGACGCGAGATGTCTTCTATCCTTGTGGACATGGAGGAGCAATATGCGAATGTCTGGGAGACTTGGGACGGTGATACGTCTGTCTTTGAACCCTCTGTGTTCCGAGTTCTGACTTCGTTCCCCCTGTGTGAGGTCGGCTTCGACTATGTTGTCCGGTCTCGCGAGGCGGGCAAGCCGCTTCCTTTCAAGAACAGGGAGGTCGGCCGTGCGATTGTGACGGTGAAGTCGGCGGTGGACGGAACTACGACAGTGGGTGGCCTCGTGAGAAGTCTCGACTTGCCGCGCGAAGTCGTTCTCGGCTGTCTTCAAATCATGGTGAAGTACGGCTGGGTGGACTTCCAAGTCGTTATCGGTCCCAAGACAATCCTAAAGAAGAAACGCGATGTGGATGCCGATTTGCAGAAGATCTACGGCGAGGCTGTTGTGAAATTCGTGGACATGTGCGACGGTACTCTCCCCTTGGAGGATGTCGTGCGGAAGATACCGAATGTGTCGTTATCGCCGATGAAGTTCGTCGCGACCAAACTCGTCTTGGGCGGCATTCTCGAGATCATTGCGTGACACTAGAGCTCAATCACGATGCGTTCTGACGGAGCAGGGATGTGGATTCCACGAGGCTCCTTGACGAGTGGTGTGTGGACCATTATCTTCTTGCCAGTACAGCTGCGGGCGTAGCCTTGAAGACGCGAGGCTGATGAGTGGGCACTGAGGCGTGCGTACTCAACCCTGCATCTATGATGCTCTAGTCCATGGAGAAGGTTCCACCCGGGGGTGCGAGGAGCAAGATAGCCACACAGGACTACGGCAGCATTCTGGTTATCGCGATGTTGCTCGAAATGTTCCCGGGCAAGGCCACCGTTCATCATGCCTCCACCTGACACCAGTATGTCCTCCCACTCAAGTACAACCTTGTTCTTCTTCATGCCCTCCCAGTGGCCAGAGTAACCTGTCATCTTGGTCACTTTCTCTGCGAGTCCCGCCACAATCACGTTTCTCGATTGGGTGACCCCCATCTCTTCGAGGATCATCAACATCTCCTGCGCTCGACCAACAGCAAATGCAGGGATTATGATGGGGCCGTGGTTCCTCACGATGTCATCCATTTGATGGTAGACCCGCGAGCGGTCAAAGTCCTCTCTCCCCCAGTATGTGCCGTCAAAGATTACGTAGTCCGGATCCACGGGAAGGTTGGCGCCAGGCAAGATGACAGACTTGTCAAGGTTGAAGTCGCCAGTGTAGAGGATTCTGACGCCCTCAATATCAACAAGGTAGGCAACGCTACCGGGAATGTGGCTTGCATCGATTGGCGTGACTACTATACCCCCAGCGACCTCGCTGCTGTGGCCGATGTCCAACTTGACGTGGTTCTGGATGACCCTGTCAATGTTCTTCTTGATGAATCGTGACACCAAGTCGGTGCGGTCCTTCTTTCGCGGAGGCAGAGGCGTGCCCACGTTCAATGCGTCTTCCAAGAGCAATCTGGTTATCGCCGCAGTCATTCCGGTGGAGCACCACTTGCCCTCGAACTTGTCGTAGAGGACGGGAAGACCGCCTACGTGGTCAAGGTGGGCATGGGAGATGAGAACAGTATCAACCATCTCCAGTTCGGGTTCCCAGTTCGGAATCCGTTGATTCGCAACAGACAGGCCGTAGTCCATTAGAATGCCGCCGGTGTCG
>QMYR01000189.1 GCA_003662765.1 Candidatus Thorarchaeota archaeon | reverse complement strand
GACAATGTGGAACTCTGCGCGTTTCTACAAATCTCTTAAGACTCTCCACAACGGCTTCTTGGCCGACAATCTCCCCAAGTGTATGGGGTCGATACTTCTCAGTCCACAGATCTATCTCCATTGTTCGACTCCTGCCATTCAGCTACGTTGTGTTCTTTGAGGAGCATTTTGACACTGGAACCTCAATTGCATTGCTTAAATTGCCTCTGGTCCGATGGCTTTATGATGGATAGCATTGCTGTATCGGTTGGTCGGTAGTACATGAAAGTTGGTGATGATGTATACGAAGTCATGTCCCGTTTTCGCATGGAGTTCCTAAATACCGTTCGCCGTTGCACAATCAAGAGGGATATTGGTGTAATCACTGCCGGAGGGGAATCCTATGGCCCATTTCAGACAGGACATCAGGTCGAGCTTCCTAATTGGTTAGTCGACATCCTTCTACAGAGGGATGTGATTGAGCTTGCCCCTGAAGATGCTTATGACTCAGTCCTGCGAATTCAGAATCTGTACAATACCGAGCGCAACTACCCCCGTGAACTCCACAATAGCATTCCATCAAAGTATCTTTACGTCGCTCTTGCTCAGAAAATCCGTCGCCTTCGCAGAGACATGACATCCCTTGATCCAAAGACGTTTGATGAGATAGAACGCATCGAGAAGCTGGCCGAGTTTCTACGGGATGTACGTCTTACGAAAATCCTTCGTGTGGCACATGCTGGAATCACGCAGGAGAAGATGCGCCGGATGACAGTCGAGGAGAAGTGGCTCTGCGAGGAACTCAACGCGCTCCTATCAGAATGGCGTACAGCATCACTGAACGCCACATGATATCTAACACCTGTGCTTAAATACGGTTCCTTGACTGAATATAGTTGGCGGTTAGACCCCTGACCGGTTCAATTCCTGAATCAATGCCGTTTCACCTTGGGGCTGAACTCTAATGTACGCACTAGATGAGCTACAGGAGCGAATAGAAGAGTTCCTCAGATCTTTTCGTGATGAGGAGGGGAATCTTGTCTATCTGCCCCGTATCCAGACGATGTCATTAGACCGTCTGACATCGCTCTCTGTTGATTTTCAAGATCTTGTAAGTTTCGACAATGTGTTTGTGGAGGTGGCATCTAAGGACCCTGATACATTCCTCAGGGCTGCCAACAATGCCCTAGTATCCATCCTTGAGCTGGAGGATCCGGACTATGTTGATGACATGGAACGAAGGGCGTTCAAGTTCCGGATTGTTAACTACACTGACCACATTCCCCTTCGGGCAATAAGATCTAAGCATATCGGTCGTCTCATTCACATAAGCGGAATCATGATGCGGGCTAGTGAGGTCAAGCCGCTGCTTGTCGAAGCTGTTTTCATGTGCAGAGTGTGTGGAAGCGAGATTGTTCAGCCACAAGAAGATGGTCGATACACAGAACCACTTCAGTGCGACATATGCCAGAAAAAGACCCCGCTCAAACTGCTTCCGGAAAAGTCACGTTTCGTGGACTGGCAGAAGGTCAGAATACAGGAGTCACCTGAGGAGCTCCCCCCGGGCCAGATGCCTCGATCCGTTGACGTGATTCTTGAGGGCGACATCGTGGATTTGTCGCGACCCGGCGATCTTGTTAGGATTACTGGCATTCTCCGAACGCTACCTGACTTTTCCCGGCGCGGGGGGCGACTTGCAACTTTCAACGTCTATGTAGAGGCAAACGGCATTGAGATTGCCGAGAAGGAATACGAGGAGATGAGCATCTCTGAGGAGGACGAACGACAGATTCGTGAGCTTGCCGATGACCCGTATGTCCATGAGCGGATTTATGCGTCCATAGCCCCCTCAATTCATGGCCATGAACTAATCAAGGAATCAATTGCCCTCCTCCTCTTCGGTGGCGTGGGGAAGACGCTTCCTGATGGCACCCGTCTAAGGGGTCGATCCAATATTCTCATAATTGGTGATCCTGGCACAGGAAAGAGCCAGATGCTAAAGTTTGTTGCAGGACTTGCACAACGCGGGTTATACACATCTGGCAAGGGGACCACAGCCGCGGGTCTGACTGCTGCAGTAGTCCGCGACGCTGACACGGGCGCAATGACGTTGGAGGCTGGCGCTCTAGTATTGGCTGACCAAGGGATAGCATGTATCGACGAATTTGACAAGATGGATCCTAATGACAGAACGGCAATTCATGAGGCAATGGAGCAACATACGGTTAGCATTGCCAAGGCTGGGATTGTCGCCACATTGAACGCGCGGACCTCAATACTCGCTGCTGCAAATCCGGCACTTGGGCGCTATGAGCCTTCTCTGTCTGTTCAAGACAACATAAAATTGCCATTTACAATTCTCTCCCGTTTCGACTTGATATGGATCCTTGTTGATACAGTCGAAGCCGAGAAGGATCGTGAGCTTGCAAGGTTCATCCTTGGTATGCATCAGCGACAACGCACTCCTATACAGGAGAAGATTAGGACCCTCCATCCTGACTTTCTAAGGAAGTACATCGCATATGCCAGCAGAGAGAATCCAGTCCTCACACCAGAGGCTGCGGAGGTAATCGAAAACTTCTATGTTGACCTTCGAAAGACGGCGGAGGGCGGAGCGGCGCCGGTGCCAATCACGGCTCGCCAACTGGAGTCACTCGTCCGCTTGGCGGAGGCAAGAGCCAGAATGGCCCTGAGACCAAAAGTGACTAAGGAAGATGCGGAGGCTGCGGTTCATCTCATGGAGCAATCGCTTCGGATGGTGGCATTCGATAGGGTCACCGGAAAGATAGACATTGATCGCCTCGTTTCAAAGATGAGTGCCTCGCAACGTAGTCTCTCTGATACAATAATCAAGACGATGAGAGACTTCGAAACAGAAGGTCTATCAGTCGTGGATGAAGAAACCTTGATTGAAAGGGTTGTAGCAGTGGGCCATCCCAGAGACCGCGTCGAAGATACCATCCGGAAACTAGTGACAGAGGGGATTCTCTTCAACCCACGGGCAGGCAAGATTAAGCGAGCACAGGGTTGACTACGTCCATCATGAAACAGGTGCGAGGCAATGGAAATAGAAGAGGTTCCCCTCAACGCCAGAATACTCTCTCTCATTAGACGGGAGGGGATTACAAAGCTATTCCCTCCTCAGGAGGCCGCTCTCACTGCCGGGGCACTTGACGGCAAGAACGTAGTACTCTCGGTTCCTACGAGTGCCGGTAAGACTCTTGTTTCAGAGCTAAGCATGTTGAAGGTCATCTCCGAGGGATGGGGCCGTGCCATCTACATGGTACCCCTACGCTCGCTGGCTAGAGAAAAGTACCTCGAGTTCAAGAAATATCAATCATTGGGAGTCACTGTGGGAGTTTCGATAGGAGATTTCGATTCACCTAGCTCTAATCTTGACGAAGCTGACATTGTAGTCCTTACAACAGAACGGGCTGATGCCATGATTCGTCATAGGCCAGAGTGGATTCATGATGTGGGCATAGTTGTAGCTGATGAGATTCACTTAGTAAACGATGAATCTAGGGGGCCCACACTTGAAATGGTCTTGGCGAAGATTCGCTGGTTGAAGCCGGATGTTCAGATACTCGCACTTAGTGCTACAATCTCCAATGTCAGTGAGATTGCTGGGTGGTTGAATGCTAAGGCTGTCGTAAGTGATTGGCGGCCAGTTCCTCTGACTGAAGGTGTCCTCCTAGACGGTGTTGTACGGCTTGCCGATGGATCCATGAGATTTATCCGGAGAAGAACTGGCGACGACCTGACTGATGTGATCTTGGAGGCACTAGATGACGATGGCCAAGTGCTAGTGTTCGTTTCAAGCCGACGGTCTACCATGGCCGTTGCCAAGAAACTGAGTCGTTTTGTCAAGACTTCATTGGATGCCGAAACACAAGAAGAGCTAAGAAGAATCGGCTTGCGAGTTATTCGTGGGCAGACGTATCCCGAGGCGACGCGTCTACTGGCGGAATTGATTACACACGGTGTTGCATTTCATCATGCTGGCCTGACCAACTATGAGCGTGCAGTGGTGGAAGATGCGTTTAGGTCGAATATGGTGAAGGTCATTGTGGCCACGCCGACTCTGGCGGCCGGTGTGAATCTTCCTGCTCGTCTAGCCATCATTCGAGACTACCGCCGATACGAGTCATTCCGTGGGAGTTATCATATCCCGGTGCTGGAGTACAAACAGATGGCTGGGCGCGCTGGCAGACCCAAGTATGACGATCATGGTGAGGCTCTTCTTGTTGCCCGCAGTCTTGATGAAAATGACTTCTTGTTCGAGCGCTACGTGTTATCAGAGCCTGAGGACATACACTCTAAGCTGGCCTCCCCGAGGGCACTGCGCTCCCATCTACTTGCAGCAATTGCGTCCGAGCTGACCCGTACACGTACGGAAATCGAGCGGCTTATTGCTGGCACACTATTCTCGTATCAGTTCTCCTTGCAGAGCATAAGCCATCTCGTGGACTCTGCATTGAGGTTCCTGATTGATGGCGATCTTGTTCTGCAGGAGGATGAAACCTACCGCGCGACGGCACTTGGTCGGCGGGCGTCTCAACTCTACATCTCGCCAAGCACCGCCGTGCTATTCCGTGAGATTCTTGAGGAGTCCGACCAGGTGTCGCTCTTAGGTGCATTGCATCTGGTGTGCCACTCTCCCGATCAGCCTGTTACGTACGTTCAACGGCGGGAACTCGAGGACTATGAGTACTTATTGAGTCACCACCTAGATCATCTCTTGGTCGAGCCACCTGACGAGTGGGAAGAGCCTGATCTATACAGTCGGTTCCTTGGAGAACTCAAGACGGCACAAATCCTCTTGGATTGGATATCGGAGGAGTCCGAACGGAACATCACTGAGAGGTATGGCGTTGGGATGGGTGACGTGCACCGCTTTGCTCAGTCTGCCGAGTGGCTTGCGTATGCGGCTGCAGAAATCGCCAGGATTGCGGGATCCCCTCATGCGCCGTTCTTCCGCCAACTACAGGAGCGGCTCAAGTATGGTGTCCGACCGGAACTGTTGGATCTTGTGAAGATACGAGGTGTTGGCCGTGTCCGTGGGCGAATGCTGTATCAGAGCGGTCTAAGGACAATACAGGATCTCATGGAGGCGCCCATTGAGCGCATTGCGTTAGTCCCGTCAGTAGGTATGGCGGTGGCACGGTCAATTAAGGAACAGCTGGGCACACCCACTCCCATGTTGGATCTCGCTGAGGAGATGGATGAGCACTCAATGGAACAGGCTTTGATTGACGAGTTCGATGTATTGGAGTAGAGTGCAATCTAAAGGTGAACACTCTTGACAAGCTCGGTGAGCTTTTCGGTAGTTTCTCGGGCGACATCTATACAGGTCTGACTCTCTCTAGATACCTCCCGTGCCAGCTTGGGACGTTGTCCCATGAG
>QMYR01000188.1 GCA_003662765.1 Candidatus Thorarchaeota archaeon | reverse complement strand
CATTGCTATGACGACTTCATCTTCTGCTTCCTCAAATGACTTGACGATTCGGCGCCATTCGTCAGTGTCGGCAGTTCTGGGTTCTAGACGAAAGTGCTCGATGAGGATGTCTCCAAGTCCTTCCTCTTCGAAGGAGAGTGGTAGCTGATAAATCACGGGAATGTCTGGATTTGAAATCACTTGTTTGGTCGGTACGTTGCAGAAGAGGGCTATCTTCTCCTTGGCGCCTTCGGGAAGTTTGTGCTCGGCGCGACAGATGATTATGTCTGGTTGGAGACCTAGACTCTGGATTGTCCTGACACTATGTTGAGTGGGTTTCGTCTTGAATTCGCCAACGGACTTGATGAATGGGACAAGTGTCACATGAACTAACGCAACGTTGTTTCTTCCGACTTCTCTGGCAAGCTGGCGAACCGCCTCAAGGAAGGGCATTGCTTCGATATCTCCAACCGTCCCGCCAATCTCAACAAGGAGTACGTCTGGCGGTGGATCCTTTCCTACGACCTCCCAAATCCTTTGCTTTATGCGATCTGTGATGTGTGGGATGATTTGAACAGTGCGGCCCAAGAATCCTCCGCGCCTCTCCTCAAGGATCACAGACATGTAGATTTGACCAGAAGTGATGTTCTGAGAAGGGTGAACTTCCAGACCAGTGAATCGTTCATAGGTGCCAAAGTCGAGATCAATCTCTGAGATGTTGAACTCGAATCCCGTCACAGGACTGAAGGTCCAAGGCGTGTCTGTGACGAAGACTTCCCCGTGTTCAATGGGATTGAGAGTGCCAGGGTCTATGTTGAGATACGGGTCAATCTTGATTATGCGTACAGAATAGCCGCGGAATTGGAATAGCTTTGCAATGGACGCCGTGGTAACTCCCTTCCCGATTCCGGAGAGAACGCCTCCTGTTACAAATACGAATCTTGTACTGGTTCTTGGAGAATTCAATGCACTCATTCCCTTCTGTCTACGAATCGGGTCTGTTCTCGGGACCATTCCATTTGGAATGACGCCGCAGATGATGGGATTCGTATAAATCGTTCGTTTCGGGGAACAACTATGGCATTGACTGCGCCAAGGCACTGGATTTCATGGAGGCCCTGAATATGTATTGAAAGGCCTCCATGATGTTCTGCCCACGGCTCGCGACACTCTTCAAGACAGGAACAGACGATGGTAGTCCGAGATGAGTTCTCAGTTCATTCTCCTGAGCGGCTCCTGGAATGTCTTGTTTGTTCAGACAGACCACAATCGGAAGTGGACGTGTTTCTTCAGCAATCATGTTCATGAGCTCGTTCCAACTGGATAGGTTCTCAGGCATGAGATGAGATTGAGAATCGGCCATGAATACCACACCATCAGCTCCTACTAGGACGACTTCTCTTGTTGATCTGTAGAAATCTTGACCTGTGGCAGACCAGATGTGTGCGTTTATTGACCAACGATTACTCAATGGAAAGGGTATCGTCCCGAAGTCACAAAACATGGTGCGGCCTACGGTGTTCTCAATTGATGTTAGTTTGTCAGTGAAATTGAAGGCAGAAAACAGCCATCTAATGGCCGTGGTCTTTCCACTCATGGCGGGTCCGAAAAAGACAATCTTCAGCCCGACTGTGCGATTCCCATAGTCTATTATCATCCTGAAACTCTCCTCTATGCTCCCCACATACTATCAACCCAAGCACCCAAACCAGACAATGTGCCGCTTCGGACACAGTCTGAGAAATCTTCGTGCCATTCTGAGTCTATGAAGCGAATGAGATCGACCAATTCTCCCGCATCCCAACCGATGGCTTCATACAGGTTTCGCTCGGTCAGAGTAGTGGATGCACCCAATTCGCGGGCCAAGCGAATCCTCGACAGGAGCGTAACTGCCCGACGGGCCGCGTGAACATAGTTGTTAATCTCTTCTTCAAATACATCTTGAGTAAGTTTCTCAGACTCGTCGTCCAACTTGAGGACAGCTTCCAAGATGCATTCCGAGACGTTAAGACTTCTGAGTGACTTCCGCAACAGCCTCCGGATTCGTTCCAGTGATTGTTTCTTCCGGACAAGAATCTTCTCTACAATCTTCTTCTCCACAACGAGTGTCTTGTTTGCAGGTGCAAGTAGGGAGAAGGTCATGGTGGATGGGGATGTTACTCGGATTATCCCACAGTTGGGCGAGTTCTTCAGGATATGACCAGTTACCTCATTCAATGTCTGCTCATCAACAGTCACGCCCAAGACGGTTGAACCAAGAGGTATTGCAACCAACCACCCGGTGAAGTGAGAGATTCTGTCCAAGGCTAGCCGTAGGTTTGACGACAGTGAGCACACTACTGTACGGTTGACATCGTAGTTGTGACGCTCCTCTTCCCAAACTGACTGTATCTCGGTTTCCGATGTGAAATCTCTCCAGAAGACAAGTCGCTTCCGGTGTGGTGCAAGAGAGGTGAGACTTTCTGTAATATCATCCACAAGTTCCAAGTCTTCTCCAACAATCATTACAGGTATTCGTTCTAATACCGTATTGAGAAGAATGGGAAATTGGTCCTTCATCAAATCAATCAGTCGCATTATTGTGTATGTCATGGATCTCTCCTCGTCAACATTAGACCAGTGTCTGATGAGCTTGATAGTAACAGTTCTTTCAATTCATCAGGAATTGCGGGCTTTGTGACAGCTGCGGAGGCGAGTACTCTTCGCGTTTCCTCAATATAGTGCTTCAAGAGAAGTCTCATAAGACCCAACTTCTGACTATCTCTATTGACCCAGAGGCTGAAAACACCGTTGGGTACTGAGTAGATGAAGTGACGCGTCCTCTCTGTTTCGCATAGGACTGTCTGTAACGCACTGTTGCGTAGGGTTCTGACCACCCGTTCCGATGCATCATGTAGAGCAAAGGACATGGCTGCCAGTCTGTCATTCGTAAACCCTTCAAGAGATACGCGTACCCCTCCACTCAGAGACAAGAACACTGATTGGATATCCGGAATGGAATCGTGTACTTGCCGTAGAAGTGCCCTGAGCGCCAAGGCTTGAGAACGATCCAATGAGATTACGGATCTCGTTAGTTCGTATGTTGTGTTTCTTCCTTCTGCCACTGCAAATCCGCGGAGAACATCCTGTGTTTCCTTGGAGGAATAGGATCGAAGAGGAGGTAGACGGCCATCTACATGCTGGTGGAGTAGGAAAGACAGTCTTGAGAGATTGTCCTTCATCTCTATGAAGAGAGCTGCTAGGTTCACTCTGGGAGCAGTAGTGACTGTCAGGAAGTAGTCGGGATCATTAGGTAGCGATGCTAGGAAGACCTTAGATGTATCAGACTCCATGAGAAGATACTTGAAGTCACCATGGATAAGCCGAGCCACGCCAAAGATTGCGCATGTCGATGATGCGACCGCGAAGACTTCTTCTTTGCTGAACCAGACTCCAGCACTTGCCACAGGGAGTCCATCCTTCTGAATTAGGACGACATTTTCTACACCTGTGATTGCCTTGATGTTTTGTAGAGTCTCTGTCAGTTCATCACTCAAGTAGATTCAGCCCCAAGAGAGATTCGGTCTATCTAGAGTCCAATCTTGGGCTATTTAATCACCACACAGATGTCATCACCGAGTCACAGGAAGAAGCATCTGATGCTTCTACATGTGGATGAGCGCAGTGTCAGGTACTTCTTGGAATACCTCTCTGGCCGCTCTGCCCACCTTGGCACGATTCTTGTCGAAGGTATAGACACGAATCACATCAAGATAAACCTTCATCATCTCAGCAATATTCGAATAGTCTGAGAGGTTGTGTGGAACAACCCGGCCATCTATTACTTCGAAAATTCCAATCTCCATGGGATCCAATCTATGAGGATTGTATGGTACGGATGGGAGGGTGGGAACGTCAACAATCACTTCTTCTTGTGGAACACCTGCTAGGGAGGCAATCTCTTCCTGTATACTCTCTCGTACTTTCAATTTGGTGAGCACCTTAGATACGAATCTGTCCTCTGTGTGCAACACTTTCTCGAAAGCCGACTTGTACAGCACTCTCGAGTCAAGCAGATTCATCATTCTCGCTGCTTCTTTGGCCTCTTCGGACTCGGCAGGATTAATCCTGCGAACCATTGAAACAAGGGACATATCATCCAAGGCTAAGAACTCCGCAGGAGTTGAGAAGTCCGTGAGACCAAGTACATCATCAGCAGCTGTTATGAGCTTGACCAACATTACTTCTACACTTCGCACAGTCTTGTGATAGTATACATTCAGGAACATCTCATACCGTGCAACAAGAAAGGCTTCAAGCGCTCCTCTGGCCGCAATGTCGAACTGCATCTGATAGTCCTTTGAGAATTCAAGACTGTCGATGAGTCTGTGAATATCAATAAGGCCATAATTGACACCACAATAGAAGGAGTCCCTAATCAGATAGTCCATCTTGTCAGCATCAACTTGGCCAGCAACGATTCCACTGGTAACTGAGTCCTTCTTGTACTTTCTACGGCCACGTACTAAGTCAGCAATGCGCTTCTTGGACACTCCTTGATCAGTCAGTATGTCCCCCAATTCACTCTGAAGGATTATCCACTCGGTCACATCCTCGTGATTCATGCCTCGCTTCTCGATGAGTGCTTCTTCGAACACATGACTGAATGGACCATGGCCTATGTCGTGTAAGAGACCTGCGATTCTCACATCCTGTAGGACCTCTGAGCCTAGGCGGAGCTTACCTAATAGTTTCTGACCGAGCAGACCAGCCACATGCATAACACCGATACAGTGAGCGAAACGGGTATGTTCGGCAGTAGGATAGACGAAATGTCCCCCAGAGAGTTGTTTGATTCTGCGGAGTCGTTGATATGGCTCAGAATCGATTATTTTAGCCTCTATGTCTGTTATGCCAATGAAGCCATGGATGGGGTCGTTTATTTCCATATTGAAATCCAAGTCAATCACCTTATGACTCTCAAATTCGAGGATCGAACAAGCGAATCTCACGGACAAGCTCTTCCGCAGTTCTAATCTCCGACACGCAAAGAGGCAGATGTATACTATCCGCAATCTTGATTGCTAATGGGTCTAGTTCTTTTACACCTTGCAGTATGGCAACAGCAGGTTTGACAGCGGCAGATGTGCCAATCTGACTGCTCTTGATAGCAACCATGGGAGAGCGACCGGTTGTAACATTCGCCAGAATGGCACCTCGTTGAGTTGTACCACCGTACAACTTCAGTAATTGTTGAGGTGTTAGACTGACAATTGCCTTGACGCTATCGAGCGCGGTATAACCATAGATGTCTCTATCCAATAGATTGTCGTGAGTCAATACTCTGCAATCCAAGTGTTCAACCATCAGACGTGCGGGAACAGGTACTCCAAACTCTCTGCTGTCCAGGATGGCGTCAGACGTGATTTCAGGGTCAATGAGTTTCTCAAGCGCTTG
>QMYR01000187.1 GCA_003662765.1 Candidatus Thorarchaeota archaeon | reverse complement strand
GGTCGAGGGGCACGGGGCCGTAGGTGAAGAGGTGTTTCATCAGCGACTTCTTCAGTTCCTTTAGCGCGGCGACCACCCGCTCCGTCGCCTCCTTCGCCCGCTGCACCGTCCGCAACACATACGCAATCGCCCGTTGTTCAGGAAGCGGTGGGAGGGGGATGGGAAGGGTCAGCAGTTTTTTCTTGTTCAAAGTTTTCCCTTTTACGTAGGCATCTAAGGAGCCGGTAAAATCTAAGTTCTGGAACAGATAGAAGAGGAATTCCTTGAATATCTTGCTTTCTTCCGGGAATACAGAAGCTATAGCTTCATTGTGCACGGCTGGCATTCCGAGAATACCCACTTTCCCAATTGTGAGCTTAAAACTCAACAGTAACGACCCGGCAGGAACGTAATTACCCCGAAACACCTCCTTGAAGGCGAACTCCGAGATACGCTCCCGTGTTTGTGTGACAAGACTGTTGTTTAGGTCGCTGATAGAGACCCAGGGGATAATGCCATCGCTCCAGAAGCGTTTTTCTTTTCTTGCAGGTGTGCGCCCAATTTTGAGATTCGCGATATCCCCCAACCTCACTACTTCCCACTCCTCCGGCAGGGGGCCGAGTTCGGTCATCTTAAAGCCGTTGGGCAAATCCAGATCACCAGGTAGCATGTCCGCCCTTCCCTCTGATGACCGGTGCCGACCGCGTTGCAGACGTTGATGCCTGGCACGGCAGCTGAAAAACCGGCCCTCTCGTGCATACCTCCTCGAATACGCATGTGCGACAGCAGAGGTACTGTTCGAAACGCCAGATCTTGCAGAAGGCCCGGCCTTCCCATCTGCTATAGGGACCACACCGGGCCCGATTAGTCGCTATAATGGGACTCGCCTTGGCACCGCTGACATCTCGGTGGGCACAGTGATGAAGCTCTCCGGAGATGAAGAACGAGCGTGGCGAAACCGAGCGATGGAGCAGCGGACCCGGATTGGAAGGTACTCCATCACGTTTACAAGCGGACCAGTCGTGATAGGGACATTCGGGTACAGAAGGGGCTGGCATCAAGTAGTGCGTTTTATCTCCCGTGACGACAAGAAATTCATCTTGCCCCAGCTCCTGCACACCGGGAAGTAAGGCGAGGTCTTCCTCGTTCATATGGTGCTCGTCCAGAGAGCGTAGATTCAACGAAGTCTGGAGCCGCGCATTGATCTCGAAAAGCAGGCGCTGGGCTGCTTGCTTGACTTCATCAAGATGTTGATTGAGATCACTGTAGCTATGGGACAGTTCGTACTCAGTTGACGGCGATTCAACCCGAATCCAAGCACCGTATCTGTTTCGGAGAAAAACGACCGGAGCTACCTTGATACCCGGAGCGGGTTTATAGCCAGGTTTCTCAAAATACCAAAGGTGGAGACCGTATATAGCTTGATTAATTTGGCTTGCGTCTATGTCAGTATGGAACGTGAGTTCGCTCGGGGTAAGAGGTGGGGCAGATCCGAGGACCTGATGGTACTCCAAGTAGTTGAAGATCTCATTGAATCTCTGTTCAATCTCCTCACGATTCGTAAACACGAGAATTTTAGAAGGAGCACATTGCCCTTTATCCATGAAACAATTGGCAGGGTTAAGAAAAACAACAAGCCACTCGCCGTTTGTGATCATAACCCTTTTCGGAAGGTCTGCTGTACGTATCTGGACCGAACGCACATAATCGCGAAGTGTCTCCAGCCAATTGTTCCACTCGCCTGAGAGGGCCTCACCGGAACAGCCGCGGGCAATGATCTCGGAATAGGTGGACGCGGGTTGCCCAGAACGCAGCCTGGGCAGAGGGTCGCCTGGTCTTTTGGTTTCTACGATTAGCAAAGGTCGGTCCGTATCTCGTTCGAGACCCAGATAGTCCAGAAACCGGACGGTTCTTCTTTCCTCCGATCTGACTGGCACCTCGGGAACAAGATTCGGTAAGCCATTCTCCGGTGACTGGTCGAGCCGCCAGTTCAAAGCGACGAGAAAGGCGTTTATAAAGTAGACCCGCGCATGAAATTCCAGATGGTCGTTAACGAGCTGCTCTTCTAGCTTACCTGTATACTGCTGCCGGAGCCGGGAAATCAGAGGCTCAAAAGTCCTTTCGTACTCTCCGGCAATTTGCCGGAGGCGCAGCAAGAAATCATCAGCGTTACGGACCAGACTCACCGGAAAATCTCCTCCAGTCGGTAGGTTAGCTTCCGGGCACTGGGCCATCCGGCATCCACGAACACGTCGAGGATCTCGATGAGAGCCTTGCGACACTCCACATCCTGCTGGAGCAGTTCACGGTGCTCGGCCAGGTAACGCTCGATGATCCGAACAATCAAGTTTGCCGCCAGAGACTCGTACTGATACCCACCCTTTTGTGCCGACATAATGACCTGGTGTATCCGTAAGAAGACACCGCGCGGATCAACGGGGATGAAGTACTCCAGAGTCTCAAGTAGATGGTGCGTGACGCGGGGTATTGGGACCTTGGTAAGTTCGTCGAGGATTGTCCCGGCCTCTTCGTAAAAACGCCTTGACTGAGGGCTTACTTCTCCAGAGACGCCTCGCGTTGCTCGATCTTTGGCGTCATAGGCTCCAGAGGCGAAGTAGATTTCAGACCCGATGCTATCGATCAGTCGCCAGAGTGACTTAGCAGTTTCCTGGTCATCAGGAGACCAGTTGTTGAAGTGGGTTCCAGAATAGCGGGCCTCAAGCTTTTGCAGGCTCTCCCGCGTTGAGTGGAGAAGCCTCTGGAGCAGATCGAGCGCCCTCTGTCGGACTGAATCCGCCTCGGGATCAGGAGGATCGACCGGCCCGTGGGTGAGTGGCTCGCGCAAGGTTGTCAGCACGTGATGTGCCTCGGCAGCGTGGGTCGCAGGGTTTGAAACAATCTCCAGAACCCGCTCGCGCGAAAGTGCCTGGTCTCGCCAGATGTAGAGACCTGAAAAGATCCTTACGCACAGCTCACGAACTCTGGCTGATCCCGGTCCCTCGGTCACCCGATCAAAGATAACCTTCACGAGACCGGCGATTCGGTCAGGCTCGACACCCCCAAGCCGCCTCAAAGGTCCAGTCAGCAGTCCTTGTAGAACGCTCCGACTCTGCTCTTCCTGGCATATGTGCTCAATGAGTTCCCACATGAGATCCGGAGCCGTTCGGTAGAGAGTGTTGAGATTGCTCACAATCTGAAATCGCACGGCGGGCACGGGATCTTTGCTCAGCCGCTGAATAGCCTTCAGGACATCAGAAGTTGCACAGTAAGCGTGACGGGCGAGCACAATGAGCCCTTGCGCCGCCTCCGTTCGGGTTGCTCTGCCCCAAGAGGGAGATTCGTCAAATTGGGCATCGGACTGGGGGTCGGGTTGTGGTTCGGGGCAGCGGCTTGCTTCGAGAAGAACCTTCTTTACAAACGCACCGGGATCTTGCTCGCAGGAAAGTCCTTCGGCCCGCGCAATGCGAGCACAGGCAACCACAAGGTTCCCCCAGGCGTAGTCTGCTTGCTTCGGATGCACACCGTCCGTGTTGGCGCGAACCAAGGCTGTGTGAAGCTCTCGGAGTGCTGGCAGAATAGCGTTCACTTCCTCCAGAGAAGGCACCGTATTCAGATGCTTGTCGGCGAACTCCTTGACGGGGCGCTCTAATTCCCGGATCTTTCGGTTTGGCTCGGCTTCAACCGGAACGCCCTCATCCTTTAGATATTCCTCCTCGCCGTAGGGCTTACTCCAAACCTCACTAAAACGCATCGACGGTTTATTGGGAGGGACGGCGTTCACTCGTATAAGCTCTTCCAGCCTGTGCCGTGCTTCGTCGGTGACGACAGCGCCAAGTGGAAGGCAACCGAGAAGTTGGTCGCGCGTCCGCTCGGCAGCCCTGCGGCGATCGTCCGGAACGGCATCGGGGATGCTCAGAATAGCCTGCTCAACTTTCGCCCGCGAGTGATGCTCCAGGTTTGGGAAGACTGCCTTGAGGTACTCACCCGCGGGCACTGTTGTGTCAATGCTTTTGAGGATCGGGAGCGCCCAGGCGAGCGGCAGGATTTCCTGGCCAAGCGTATCTGGGAAGCGCGCCCCGACGAGAAGAAGCCGCCGCCACAGAACCGCGAGCCGATTTTCCGAAACGATAGCGCGAACGATCGTCTGGAGCTTTTCCCTCTCGTCCGGTCGAGCTGCGAGTTCTTCCAAGAATTTTTGGAACGCATCGAGCATTTTGAGGGGCTCGTCACTGCGATAGGTGCTCCCCTCATCCCAAATGTGGCTGTAATCGGTGCGGATAACTGCTTGATAGCCATTGAAGTAAAAGCTTTCTTCCTCTCCCTCACCGGGTGCAGGGGAATGCCGTTGTGCGACATAGGCTTCCATAACATGGATCAAAGCCCGCGTCGCATTCTCCGGAGTAGCATTGAGGAACTCAGGAAAGGTCTCCGCCAGCTCATACAACGCCATGTCGTAGTCCTGCCGCCGGTTAGATATCAATGGCAGGATTCGGCCGGGTCCTATAAGCGTTGGCTCCTCGGACTCCTCTCGGTGGCCGAAAGCGGCGCGATAAATCTCTTCGACCAAGTCAGGGTCGAGCGAAATCAGGCGCTTAACCTCTCGTGCCAACCACGGCATCTCCTCAAAGCCGAATTGGGATAGATGCGAAGGTTCTAGACAGCGTTGGATCAGTGCTCTTGACGCCTCCGAGTCGCTTTCGAAGGTCCGGCAGACGCCCTGTAACGCGTGGGCAACCAGCCAGGCATCCCTTGGTGTTTGGGACCACGCAAACTCAAGGAGGCGCCGTGCGGTCTGTCCAGCTGCAATTCGTTGCTCAGGAGTAAGGTCTTCGGGATGCTCGCATAGAGTAGTGAGTAGAGTTCGGACCGGGTAGGCAACAGCAGTATGGAGGTTCCTGCTAATCCGTTCCAGAAGTGAGCACCAAGGGCCAGCGCGAGGTCCAATGAGGCGGATTTCATCAGACGCCCTGGCCAGAAGTGCACCGACAAGATGCCGCAACGCCTGTTCTGCAGCATGTCGCCGCGTCTCGTTCGCATCCTCCAGGGCCGCACAAAGGGCCTCAAGGTCCTCCATCGTCCGCGCTAGTTCTGCAGCCACCGCTGGCCCGATGATCTTCCCGACCTCTGGTATTCGCTGGGATTGAATGACTTTAAAGACCAGATTCCAGAAGTCCCGTCTGTCTGGAGTGACATTCCAAAGATACGTGAAATGGAGCACCAGGCTGGGGCGGATGACCATGACGAGATCTGGGTCGTCGGCCAGGCGACGGACAACCTTTTCGCTATCCCCCCGGAAGAGCAGGCACTCCACTGCGTAGTCGAAGAGAACATGGTGAGAGAACGCGAGGATATACCGATTTGGTTGGGTTTCAGGCGATGGCTGCCATTCGATGAGCACCTGAGCACTCAGGAGATCGTTCAGATGAGTGCTGGTATCCGGTCTAGCAACTGCTGAACGGTCGAGCCGAG
>QMYR01000186.1 GCA_003662765.1 Candidatus Thorarchaeota archaeon | reverse complement strand
CTCAGAATGTTGGATGTTTTTGAGTTGTGAAATCGGACTATTTCCATGTCGTTATCTCCAGAGTGATAAATTCTGCTCTCTTGTCAGCGCGATGTTGCGTCGAAGCAGAAGCCCGTCAGGACCCGAAGCGTTCAGCGGCAACTTCACGTGTTCCGCCGTCCGCAGTTCTTCCGGAGGCGCTGTCGTGGTTGTGATAAGGTACTGAAAAGGGCACTTGTCCGGTCCGCCGAAGTGTTCCTGAAGGGACGCGGCGAACCGGACGAAGCTCCTGTAAATCCGGATGCCGAGATCCGCTTCACGCGGGCTATCGTGCATGAGGAAGCCAGGAAGTCGGGCCTTATCGTAGACTGTGTTGTAGATGAGACAAGCCACGTCCGCGAGCAAGACAGACAGCGTTTCGACGGCTTCACCGCTCATTGCTGGTCCGCGGGTGATACGGAACACAAGCTCGCGGTTCTCCAAATTCACCTGCCCCTCATACCCGTCGGACGATAACACCGACCGGACTGCTCCCGAGAAGATGGCAGCCAACCGTTCGCGGTTCTCGTCATGTTGCCGGAGGAGTTCGCTCAACTCATTTTCGACTTTGACGATTTCGCTCTCCACAGTGTCGAGTTTGCGACGTAGGAGGTCGAGTTCTTCGTAGCCTCCAGACCTGTCACGTTTCTGCATCCACATGGCAAGCTCATCACGTGTTCGTTGAAGATCATGTATCGAATCTCGTTGTTCGCGGATGCGATCCACCAAAGCGTTACGCTTTTCGAGTGCGTGTTGCCGCTTTTCTTTGATTTGTTCTATGGCCTTTCGAAGACGGTCCTTCTCATCCTCGATCTTTTTGTATTCTTCGGCACGCCGGGCTTCGGCCTGCTCCATTGCATGGGTATCCTGGAGTTGCTTGATCTGCAATATTTGCTGGCGTTCCTGGACATGGGTGCATTCGCGGATAAGCACGCCCCCCACAGGGCACGCCTTGTCCTTGTAGTCTTCAAGGCGCTTGCGTTGCTCCTGGCGCTGAGCAAGCCCTCGATCCAGTTCAACGCCTGCGGCGGAATCCAAATTGAAAAGGGTATCCAATTCAGCTAGTTCACGTTCCTGCCGCCGAAGGTCCCCGCCAAGGTCATCGATCTGAGCCTGTAGAGCACGGCATTCCTGCTCGTCGGTTTCAATAGACTTCTCAATCGTCTCTCTCGCCCTTGCAGTCAATCGTTCCAGGTCTTCGGGAAATAGCTCGCCGGACCGGAAAGGCCGCGAGTCGATATCAGGTTCGTTCGACAAAAGAGACTTTAAGGATCGACGAAGCTGGTAGTCGTAAAGATTCACCCGGAATTGGGGCTCTCGCCTTTTATCTTCGATCTCCTTGGTGAGCCTGTCTTTCTCGCGTTGCAGCTCCGCAAGCCGCTCCTCGCCCTTAAGTTCGTCCGGCAAGAAAAGTCCGAGTACCGCTCGCATGACAAATAGTGGACCTGCTTTGGGGAACCGAAAAGACGGTGTGTCTGCTTCGCTGCGGGGAGAACGCCAGTCATGGATGTTTTGAAAACGCGCTTCCTGATCCCGCGTACACCAGGCCAGGATATGGGCCCACTGGATGTTCTCTGCCGTCTGGACAACTTGTCCTGTCTCCAGTTCATCGAGCAATTCTTCGAAGCCCAGTTTTTTCGGATACTCCTCCTGGGAGACAGCACCGGTACGTTCCTGGAGCATTTCTTCAATACTCACATCCAGCTTGACGTAACTCATGCGCCCGCTACCGAAGGGTCTGCGAACCGCCCACTTCTTGCCCCGCACACGGATTTCAGCGGCGACGTAACCTTCCGGGAACGCCCCGCGAATAAGCTCCATCGCGGTCTTTGTGCCAAAGGTCCGCTCTCCCAGGATATAGCGCACCAATCGACAGAAGGTTGTCTTGCCGGCGCTGTGCCCTGTTATCTCGGCCGACGGACTGTCGTCCTCCGCCTCTTCGGCCCAGATGATGTTCAACCCGCGCGTCAAAGGGATATCACGTATCACGGCCAGATCAGGTGCGATCCGTTCGAGAATCATCAGACGGCTCACCCAGACATCCGGTTCGGATCGAGCGGGCTTCAATTTCAATGTCTTGTATAAATCCATCTCGCCGGTCTCCTATGCGGCAAGCTGATAGAGCCTGTGCTGTTCTTCGAAAACTTGTATGATTTTCAACTGGTCCTGCGGGACCGTGGACAAGTCCTTACGGAGTTCGGCGATTCGTTTCATGGCCTTAATTGCGTAACCGACAACATCATCCACACCACCCGGCAGGTCGCTCTTGGCGGATGCAAAACCGGCTCCCAGGCCGATGGCCTGACTCTTGTCGCCGTGGCGCACGGAGATCGCCTGTAGTTGCTCGAGGTAATCCCTGCACTCTTTCCATCTGATGGACTGGGCCTTGTCGACAAACAGAGCGCTGGGGGCTGAGTTCACGATGGCGGAGAATGCCGTCTGATCGACTTGGTTTAGGAACGTCTTGCACCAGTCAGGGTGAGTGGCCAGCAAAAGGGTGTCGAGGTGGTCTGTGCTGGAAAGTCCGGGACACTGCTCGACAGTTGCCAGCGCTGCCGCGCAAATGGCTTTGTCGGTTTCGGTTGTGGGGTAGGCCATGGCCGCGAATTCCTCCAGCGGGACTTCTTCCGGCCTCGTGATCGCCTTCTCCCTGGGCAAGTGAATATGGGGAGGCCAATTCGCGCGGTCCCACTGGGCCATGGGAATGAAGTTGCCCTCGGCGTCCATGGGCGGGCCGGGCAGTGGGTCGAGGCGCGATTGATATCGCGCGCTAGGTTGCCGCCCAGCGGCCACGGCAGCGGCGTTCTGCCGTATTACTTCTGCCATCTCGTCGTAGATTTCAAGGATGGTGTCCTTGGTGCGGTAGCGTCCATGGGCCTGTTCATCTTTGCGCTTGACGATAGGGAAGGTCTCCATGATGTAATCAACGGCGTCGCGTGGCGTGGAGAAATACTGGAGGAGTTCCGGGCTGCCCTGTTCCTGCCATTCTTCAGGTGTGCCGAGGTAAAGATGGAAGAAGGCGGCATCGAGTTCGCAACGGATCAGGAACCGTCTCTCTTCGTCCCAGATAAACGGCGGACCGTTGTAGCCGCAGTCCCGGGCGAATGGCTCCAAATCCCATGCGGTATAGGTCAGTTCAACTACTCGTGGAATGACAAAACCAGATGCCTTGCGGTCTGTTGCATCTTCTTGTCGGAATCTGTCCGGCAACAGTATAGGAAGTTGCTTGATGATGAAATAACTGAGGTCTGTTCCACCTACTGCCGTTCGGGCCGTGAAATCAAGCGCCACGCTATTGAGCTCGGCGATCAAGAGAGCGGCGCGTTCTGCTCCTTGAATACGTAATAGTGGTGCACGGTCACTCATGCCTGACCTTGGGGTAAATGATGCGATGGCAGTTCGTTCATTTGTTGAATTCGTTGTCTTTCGCACTGGCAAGAGCCACCAAGAACCGCAATCATCGCAGCCTTGTGGCCAAGCGCCACTGCCGGGATCGGCGTTCCGATTACCGTGCGTTGATTGGTTGTGTTCGTAATCAGTCGCAAGGCCAGCATCCACCCTTGAGTTGAACGATCGCCGCTTTGTTGTTGATGCCGTAGCGCGGGATGGCTGCGCTGATGACTGTCCGCAGATCGGTTGCTCGTGCGATGAGCCGGACCAAGACGAGATAGTTCGTCTGTCTGTCTGTCTGTCTGTCTGTCTGTCTGTCTGTCTGTCTGTCTGTCTGTCTGTCTGTCTGTCTGTCTGTCTGTCTGTCTGTTAAAAACAGTTTGGGCTATCTTGTTGTTGTCAAGTCTTTTTTCAATATTTCTTTCGGATACCCAGTATCGTGGCAGCACAACCGTGAAGGCATTCGTCTTCTCTACATCCGTTATGTCGCGCGTTGTTTCGCCGCCGCGTCCATTGCCGTCGTAGGTGGCAAAGCGGTGGTCGAACTGATGGAACAGCTTGGCCTCATATAGCGGCAGGAACCTTTCCCCCTTCCGCTCGAAGATATTCCCACGCAGTTGCCATCCGTCCGCCTCCAACTGCTCACGCGTTCGGAACAGGCCGGAGTCGTTGGACATGTGGAACATCGTGGCAAACTTGATATCCCATGGATTCTCTTCCGGCTGTCCGTCGCGGGCTTCTTTGATGAGCACGGGCACGCGGCGGTAGATGTACTTGGTCAATTCCGCGTCCTGCTTGGAGCGGAAGGTCGGGCACGTGCGCGTGTTGGGGTTGAGTAACCCAATGTCTTTGGCCGATAGGGTGAAGCTCCGGTCCGGATCGGCGAGGTCTTCGACTTCGTGGGCAAAGAAAACAAACTTGGCTTGCTTGTGGGGCCGGGCCGAACCGGTGAGCGCAAGCAGGCAGAACTTCATGCGGCTATCGATGGCCGGGAATATGCCTTTACGATTCTCAAAGTCATAGAGACTCACCAACGACTGCGTTTCGGTCAGGTTCTGAAAGAAAAACTTGGTCGTATCGTCCGTGGCAATGCCGGAGGGCACGATGCAACCTACGCGTCCCGTGGAGCCGATCAGCGAACGTTTCAGTTCCGCGAAGATGGAATACGTGTTCACGTCGCCCCGGCCGCAGAGCGGATAGCGGCCGCTGTCGCGTACCACGTGGCTCTTGCCTTCGGCGAGGCGCAATGCTTCTCTGAACGCATTGTGCAAGGCCGGGTCTGTTTCGGGCAGCTTTGCGATCATCCGTCGCCTGGCCGCAGCGTTGGGTGCGTTGGCAATTTCCGGGTTCCGCGCGGCGAAGAATTCCTTCTCCTGGAGTTTGATTCTCTCCCACGGCGGATTCCCAAGCACGCAATCAAATCCGCCCAACCAGCCGGTTACCTCATCCTCTGCGATTTCATCGCCGGCTTTGGGCTTGAACACATCCGGAAATTCCAGGTGCCAATGGAAGAACTGGTATTCCCGAGCCAGGCGGATGATTTCTTCGCGCATCCAGGGAGGGCATCCGTGCGGGTTGCGCCTTATCCGGTCGAGTATTTCCTGGGTGATGGGGTAAGGCAGCTCATCGGAATAGCCTTTTTTCCACACAAAAGCGGCGCACCAGGCATCGTAAAGGAGTTTTCCGAAGAGATATCCGCTCGAGCGGACGAATTGGGAATAGGCTTCCTCTTTGCGTTGCAGGCCATCCAGGGTGGAATCGTCAAAGGCGTCGATTTCCATGAGGGCAGACCCAAGGTCGCCCAGTTGTTCCCAAGGCTTTCCCGCGGCATCCCACAAATGCTGCTGTCCTTTGCGTTCATCCTTGTTGCGCTTCTTATATTCCTTGCAGAATTCCTTGTCATCGCCCTCAATGGGCTTGAAGGCATTGTCGGGAATGCCTTTCTTGAGAAGCGCCGGTGTAGCGCCGAGCAGGCTGTTGCCGCACTTGATGCGATGGTCGAGGAAGGCCAGCGGCTTGCCCGGCTCCATCGCCTCCATCCATAAACTGACCTTG
>QMYR01000185.1 GCA_003662765.1 Candidatus Thorarchaeota archaeon | reverse complement strand
TGCATGGCAAGGTGGTGCTTGAGGTCCCGCCAAAGCACGCTGAGATAATGCGTCGCACTTACGAGGACTTGGTCGAGGAACGGAAGGTACCTCCCATCGAGGCGGCAGAGCCTGCCCGGCCGGTTGAGATTGAGCCGTCCATTGAGGAGCCCGTCCCTGAGAGGGGCGTCGAGGTGTATCGTGGCTGTGAGATTGTCGGTGGGAAATTTGACTACAAGGTGAAGATTGTCAACAACAGCGGGTACGTCATAACGAACGTGACGGTCAGTGTGGTCGCGTACCCGGAGGACTGCTTGGAGCTGGCCGGGGATAGCGTGAAGACAATCTCACGTATCGAGGTTGGCGGGTTCAGGAGCCCACTGTTCACGTTCTATCCAACAAGGGACTGTGTCCAGGGCAAGATAGTTTCTACGGTTTCTTACATAGACTTCAAGGACCAGCTGCACACGGTACAGGTCGAACCATATCTCATACGTTCTGTCTGCGACTTGTTGAAGCCTCTCAAGGCGACGACCGAGCAGTTCGACAAGATTCTGGAGGACCTAACAAAGACGGGACAGGAGCAGATACTCGATTGGAACGCTAGGGTACTGTTCACCAAGGCTGAGAAGATTCTTCCTGCTAAGAACTTCCATATTGTCGACTGTGACGAGCGAATCGTTGCCGGGGACTTCATAGGCACCATTCGTGGTTATGCCGAGGGCAAGTACACTGGCAAGAAGGTGGCGGTCATAGTCACAATCACCGGCCCAGAAACGGGGCGGCATGCTGCTGTCCGAGTTGATGCTCTGGGTGAGGACATTGCCATGTTGCCCACAACAATAGATGAGCTGGCTGAGAGCATTGACTCATGGGTCTGCCTGAGATGTGGTGCGCCACTCGACCCCGAGCAGGTCGAGGAGCTGCTTCAGCGCAGACCAGTGCGGTGCCAGTACTGTTCCCACACGCTCACCATTGCCCTCTATCTACGGTGAAGCCCACTCTCAGTGCTTCGTGATTGGACATTCAGTCCTTTCCAGACGGTTCGATTCGGTGGTTCCACCCCGACGTGAACAAGTATTCGTTCGACTACAGAGTCCACGAGATCCTCGATAGTTTCCGGCCTGTGCCAGAAGGCCGGACTTGCAGGCAGGACAACAGCACCCGCGTCCATGACGGCCGCCATGTTCCTGACATGGATGAGGTTGTATGGGCTCTCTCGAACGACTAGGACAAGCCTCCTCCTCTCCTTGAGTGCGCAGTCAGCAGCCCTGACAACAAGATTGTCCGCAATGCCATGAGCAATGGCTCCGAGAGTCTTCATTGAGCAGGGTACGATTACAACCGCGTCAAGAAGAAAACTGCCAGACGCAGGACTTGCAGTAAGGTCCACCTCACTGTAGGTTGAATCCACCTCGGTACTGAGTCCCTGCGCGGAGAGCCCCGTTTCGTATTCCAATGTCTTCTCTCCCCACCGGGTCACAATCAGATGTACCTCATGTCCAAGTGTCTTCAGGGCTCGGACTGTTCGGACACCATAGATTGCCCCGCTGGCACCTGTGATGCACACCAAGATTCTCTTCGCCGTCATCGTGAGACTCTCCATACCTTCTACACAGCATACTGCTGACACGATAAGTCATTTCCTACTCTCGCTAGAGAAGCAGTGAGAGGAGAATCAGAAGCAGCGCGGTTCCACCAGCCAATCCGAGACCAGTGCGTTTGGCGATGGATGCCGCCTCCGCAACATCAAGTGTGAGGGTGTCGAATCCTCTCTCGCCGAAGGTCTTGACTCCTCTCACTTCGCCAAACTCGAGTCCAATTGACGCAGGCCTGATGCTTTCTCGTGCTTTCGTGACCGCGATTCCGATGGCGTCTAATACATCATCGGGCCGCTCCCGTCCGACCGGTGGATATCCCTTGTGCGACAGAGATACCGCGTTGACAATGTGTGTGTCAGTTGTCACCATCTCGACGTTGGCAAACCCCTGTCCCTTGAGTAGACCAACAACTCTATCCCGGTACCCGGGCTCCGCATTGTTTCCGTCGACTACCACAACTACCGATTCGTTCCCGGCGGACTTGATGATGAACGCAGCAATGCCTCCAGGTCCTATGCCATCTGTGATTGTGAGCCCATGGTCAGTCAGTCTGTAGACACCGACCTCAACGGGCCTACGCGGAGCATTGACCGCTCCAAAGACGGCGCTTGCCACGCTGGCCACGTATTCCTCTGCATCGGGATCACCTGGCATTACAGAAACTGCGTCCTCACCAATGCAGTTGTGGGCGTCTACGATGCAGACTCCACGAATGCTTGGCACACGCTGACGCACAAGTGCCGCCGCTTGTTTTCCTACTTCGAGGCTGATGTCATCGGTGAAGTGTGGATAGCTCGTGGTGATTGCAAGCACATCATCTCCTGAGAATATCGTCCATACCTTGAACTTGCCCTCGTCCGACCACACCGGACCGCCAACTTCACTGTGAGTTTCCGCATTGGCAATCAGCCGGTCAATCTCTGCAAGCACCCTTGGAAAGTCGTCCTTGGACGTGAGGTTTTGGTGATGCGTGCAAGTCCCATGAAACACGAGCCCGATGGCCCCATATTTTTCTTCGATATGGTTGATGATCACCGAGGGAAGAGCGCTGCTGCCTATATCCCTGAAAGGTCCTGGGTGGACGTACAGAGTCACGGCGACAGCAACAATCTCGTCGCCGCTACGTACAACCAGCACCTCGATTGGCACATCCTGTTCGACCGCAATCCGCGTCATCATCCTCTCGAATGGGATCGGGTTGTCCACAAGATACGCATGCCCGAATGCCCTGAGCAGACCCGGGCCACTGATTCCAAGATCTCTCTCGAACGGCCTGCTGACTGCGCTGAAGATGTAGTTCACTGCCAATGCATCGACGATAACCATTATCGTCATCATGGCAAGACCGCTTTGCGGAAGCTGCGGTACGAACGCCCCCTGCCACGTGAGCGGTATCCATGAAACGAGAAGCGTCAGTGGGGGCATCAGTGAGCCGAGAAAGTTCCTGAGCGGGTGTCGTTCACTCAGACCCGTGATGAGGAATGAGAGGGCAAAGTACGCCATTCCCATGCCCAGCAGAATGAAACGCGCCTCAAAGTAAGCAATGCCGACCAGCGTGTCAACAACTCCTCCAAGAACAGCCATGACAAACCAGAAGATTACCGCGAACAGGACTGATCCGACCGTCCTCCGCAGATCAAGCGGGGCGCCCGGCTCTCTGATGATGAGATACAGTAGGCCCACGCCAACTGATGTGGGAACGCCAAAGAGCAGCGCATACTCGACAAATGCCGTGAGCGCATTCCAACCCAGCAGGCTGATGGTCTTCAACAACGAGAGAACAGTAGACACGGCGATAACTGAGAGGCCAAGTCGCAGGACTATCCCGCGGAATGAGGGAAGCTGCCACACCTTTGAATACAGTCTGGCTATTTCTTTCACCTTCGCCTTCTCGCCCATGTCGCTTCCCTCGCTTTGCCGACCGTCTCCCCGGTGTGGTCTTAAGAAACTTGCCTTGTACGACTATTAGCCCTCACGCAAGATGCGGGCACAGCCGACACCGACGCCTTTATATCGCATTCGATATTGCGAGAAAATATCGCATTCGATAATTGAGGTCACATGATGCCGCGACAAAGTCACCCGCATCTCCACTGGCATGACGGTCTTCAGGCCATTCCGCGAGGAATGCTGAAGTTGTTGATATTGCGCCTACTGGAGAACAGCGAGATGTCCGGCATCGATTTGATGCGTCTGATGGAGGAACGTACGGGAGGGGTGTGGAGACCGAGTCCGGGATCCGTTTATCCCCTTCTTGCTGGTCTTGAGCATCATGGCATGATTCAGGCCGTGCGCACCGACGGCCGCTCCAAGATCTACGCAATCACGGATAAGGGATTGAATGTGTTGAAGAACGTCCGGAACAGGCAGGAGTCGGTGGAGCAGAAGGTTCGTGTCGGCCCTTTGTTCTGGCTCAGTCTGTTGGAGCCTGAGGACCGGGCCTCGGCATATGTCAAACTCATCACCGTTGTTATCTCAAGGCTCAAGGAGTCAGTAGGCGAGCTGACCACTTCTCAGCGTCGCAAGACTGTGCGTCTTCTCCGAGGACTGAGTGAGGAGATTAGTTCGATCATCGATGAAATGGAGGACGGTAGCACTGACTGAGAACAGTTCCAAGACAACAAGCGCAGCCCGCTACATGCTTGCCGGGCTTCTGAGACACAAGGGCGCCATCGTTGCAGCAACGCTCCTTACGGGCATCTCGGCGTTCCTTATGACCATGCCCAACGTCTTGATGGGAAGCGCCATCGATGAGCTCACTGTAAGCGGGCTGAGTAGCAGGTTCATGTTCTATGTCTGGACGATTACGGGTCTTGCAGTCACATACATGCTAATGTACTTCCTTGTGGGATATGTTTGGGCAATAGTGACTCTGGCTTGGGAACGTGATGCGCGGCAAGAGTTCTTCGAGAAGATTCAGGAGTTTAGCATGGCGTTTCACGACACGGTGGACAGCAAGCGCATGCTCTCTGTGGCCATGCAGGACATCAGCTGGGTGAGATTCTCTCTCAACCCCGCTCTCAGGAACCTTATCAGTGGCCTCTCATCGATGCTCATCACAGGAATACTGCTTGTTTCTTACGATAGGGCACCAGGTCTTACGGGACTCGTGACTCTCGCTGGCATCAGTCTTCCAATCTTCACGTTGATAATGGCAATTGGTGCCCCTGTGTACTTGGCGTTCGCATATCGCTATGCCAACACGGTCGAGCCAGTGCGAAGAGCCCGTTCGGAAACCATGGAGAAACTCACCTCCGTCGCCCAAGGCGTCTTCGCGGGGATTGAGGTTGTGCGCGCCTTTGGCGCAGAAGATAAGGAGAAGGCGAAGTTCCAGAATGTGAGCGAGAAATACGCGGATATTGTGGCGAGAGAGGGGCGTCTGGCAGCATTCTATCCGCCCGCAGTCGTTCTAATTGCCATGACTGCCACTGCGTTTCTGTACGGAGCGTACGCCGTCATGCTCGGAGCGATGAGTGTGGGTGACCTCACTTCGATCATTGGGCTTCTGTTCTCTCTCGAGTTTCTCAACTTCCAGTTGCCCCGAATGCTTCTCATGCTCAGGGCAGGGTACGTCAACGCCCAACGTATTGTTGACATTTTGAACTGGAAGGATCCGCTTGTTGAGCCAGAGGAGGAAGCCTCCGGCATCAATTGGCTAGGTGACATAGTGTTCAATCATGTGAGTTTTCAGTATACGACTGGCAGCCGAAAATCCGGTCACTATGCTCTCAAAGACTTCACAGTGACGATACCCGGCGGTTCAAGGGTTGCACTCATTGGCGGGCCCGGCGGCGGTAAGAGTACAGTGCTAAAACTTCTTCTCAGATTCTATGACCCTACTGAAGGCACCATCAGCATTGACGGCGTGGGCCTCCAACGCATTCGTA
>QMYR01000184.1 GCA_003662765.1 Candidatus Thorarchaeota archaeon | reverse complement strand
CTGGTGATGACCAGCGGCAACCTGAGCGAGGAGCCTATCTGCAAGGACAATGATGAAGCCATCGAACGGCTCTCGGGCGTGGCGGATGCCTTTCTGGTTCACGACCGCGACATTCACGTGCGCAGCGATGATTCAGTAGTGAGCCTTGTCGGCGATGAGCTTTCGCTGATGCGGCGCTCGCGTGGTTATGCGCCCCTGCCGGTGTTCCTGCCAGAGGCGGTGCCGCAGGTGCTGGCGCTGGGTGGTGAGCTGAAGAATACACTCTGTCTTACCGAAGGCAGGCGTGCTTTCCTGAGCCAGCACATTGGAGACTTGGAGAATGTGCCTACGCTGGGCTTCTTCCAGGAGGCGGTGGCGCATTTCACGAAGATTCTCGACCTATCCCCCACCATCTTTGCCTACGACCTGCATCCCGAGTACTTGTCAACCAAGTACTTCGCGCAGATGTGGAATGAGCTGGATGAGAACAGCTTCGGTGCCGTGGGGGTGCAGCATCATCACGCGCACATCGCAAGTGTGCTGGCGGAGCACGGTCGTGATGAGCCAGTGATAGGGTTCTCGCTTGACGGCACCGGCTATGGTCTTGACGGTGCTATCTGGGGTGGTGAGGTCTTGCTCTGCACGCCGGAGTCGTTCAGCCGCTTCGCTCATCTTGATTATGTCCCCCTTCTAGGGGGCAGCAAGGCGATTCGTGAGCCCTGGAGGATGGCGTTTTCCCATCTGCGATCGGCATTTGGTGATGAGTGGAGTTCACTAGACCTGCCGTGCTTGCATCAGGTTTCGTCCCGCGACCTTGAATTACTGAAGAAGGCGTGCGATGCGGGGCTGAACAGCCCTCCCACGAGTTCGCTGGGTAGGCTCTTCGACGCGGTTGCGAGCATTCTCAACTTGCGCCAGCGGGTGAGGTTTGAGGGGCAAGCTGCGCTGATGCTGGAAATGCTCGCCACGGGAGCGCAGGCATCCGCGATGCCATTCTCAATTCGGGAGGAAGCGCCTCAGAAGATTGGTGGATACCCAGTGCACTGGGGCAATGTCCGGAGCGCGGTCCCGCCTTCGGCACCTTCCGCGCCGGTGCGATTGGTGCTGGATTTCTCTCCCTCAGTTCGGGCAATTGCCGAAGGAGTCCTGCATCGGCGTCCGTTCAAGCAGCTCGCAGCTTCGTTTCACGCTACACTACTAGCGGCGTTTCTGGAAGCAGCGAAGCGTGCTCGTGAGTCTACCGGCATCAAAACGGTGGCTCTTTCCGGTGGCTGCTGGCAGAATCGGATTCTGAGTGAGCG
Source organism: Candidatus Thorarchaeota archaeon (assembly GCA_003662765.1). Classification (GTDB taxonomy): domain Archaea; phylum Asgardarchaeota; class Thorarchaeia; order Thorarchaeales; family Thorarchaeaceae; genus B65-G9. The sequence continues at coordinate 4,221 of QMYR01000184.1, read as the reverse complement.
GTTTCCGCCGCTCCTCAGGGAGAATGGTTTTGAGGTGCTGACTCATCGGCTGGTGCCGCCCAACGATGGCGGACTGTCCTTGGGGCAGGCTTACACGGCGGCACGCATCGCCCACTTGGCAAGGAGAAGTTCATAATGTGTCTCGGCATACCGATGGAAGTGGTTGCGCTGATACCGCCTGACCGCGCGCGTGTGGAAGCAGGAAGCGTCTCAACGGAGGTGTCTTTGCAGCTTGTGGAGAATGTCTCCGTTGGCGACTATGTCATAGTGCACGCTGGATTCGCCATTCAGGTTATGGATCTCGAGGCGGCTGAGGAAACCTATCAACTACTCAATGAGCTCGCAGAAGCAGAGGCGGAGATGGAGGAGGAAGCAGCGCTGAACCTGGAGGCAACTCAGCAGTGAAGACGCTGGACAAGTTGCGCGAACCCGGACTTCTGCGTACGTTAACGCGTCGCCTCCGTTCCCTGAAGGTCTCTTCGCCGGTGACGCTGATGGAAGTTTGTGGCACGCACACGATGGCGATCCATCGGGCGGGCTTGCCGTCGGTGTTCCCGCCGAATCTGCATGTGCTGTCCGGTCCCGGATGCCCCGTCTGCGTTACGCCGACGGAATACCTCGATCGAGCAATGGCAATGGCGCGAGAGTATGGCGTAATGCTGACGACTTTCGGGGATATGATGAGAGTTCCCGGCTCTTCCGGTAATCTCACTTTCCTGCGGGGTGAAGGGTATCCGGTGGAAGTCGTCTATTCCCCGCTGGGAGCACTCGATCTGGCGCGTGAGCATCAAGAGCAGCAGGTTGTATTCCTGGCGGTCGGCTTTGAGACTACCGCACCCACGGTTGCCGCTACGGTGAAATACGCTCGCGAGCAACAGTTGCGGAACTTCAGCATCCTCTGCGCGCACAAGCTTATCCCGCCGGCGCTGGAGGTTTTGCTCGCCGATCCAGAGATTAATGTGGATGGATTCATCTTGCCAGGGCACGTTTCGGTGATCCTGGGTAGTGAGCCATATCGGTTCATTGCGGAAAAACATCATCGGGCTTGCGTGATAACGGGCTTTGAACCTGCGGATGTAGCGCAGGGAATCCTTATGCTAGTGGAGCAGTTGAGAAGCGGGGAGCCACGCGTAGAAATACAATACCGGCGTGGCGTGCGCCCGGAGGGGAATGCTCGTGCGCTGAAGTTCGTGGATGAGTTGTTCGAGCCTGCAGACGCGACATGGCGCGGCTTTGGACTCATCCCGAAGAGTGGGCTGGTGCTGCGGGAAGCCTTCTCTGAATTTGACGCCGCGGAGCGCTTTCCCGTGGAGATTGAGCCGCAGCCGGAACCGGCAGGTTGTCTCTGTGGAGAGGTCGTGCGCGGGAAGGTTGCGCCGCCCGAGTGCGGGTTGTTTGCACGAGCCTGCACGCCCGACACACCTGTCGGGCCCTGCATGGTTTCTAGCGAAGGAGCCTGCGCCGCGTTCTATCGCTACTCGCCTCAGAGCCGAACCAGCAAAGGAGGTAGTGACGATGACTAGATCTCCGGGAGATAGCGGAGACCGCATTCTGCTTGCTCACGGTGCCGGGGGAAGCCTGATGCACCGGCTGATAAGGGAGTTACTGCTCAAGTATTTGGACTCTCCTGAGCTGGCGCCGCTGGATGATGCCGCCGAGCTGAGGATTGAGGGCGACCGCCTCGCGTTTTCCACTGACTCGTTTGTCGTGAAGCCGCTCTTTTTCCCGGGTGGCGACATTGGTAGCCTTGCCGTGAGTGGCACCGTCAACGACCTCCTGATGAAGGGAGCTCGCCCCGCATATCTCTCGCTTGGATTGGTGCTCGAAGAAGGACTCCCAATAGCAGATTTGGCTCGAATCCTTGAGAGCATCCAGCGAACGAGTCAGGCCGCAGAGGTTAGTGTCGTTACGGGCGACACCAAAGTAGTCCCACGTGGTGAAGCTGACGGGGTCTTTATCAATACCGCCGGCATAGGGAGCATCTTGCCCGAAACCAATGTCGGGGGTTCCAATGCTAGGCCGGGAGATGCGGTCATCGTCTCCGGAGGCATTGGTGAGCATGGAATTGCCGTGATGACGGAGCGCAACGGCTTGAAACTCGGTGGCGACATTGCTTCGGATGCTGCGCCCTTGAATCGAGTGGTACTGCCGATACTTGAGCGCTTCGGGGGGGCGGTGCACGTGTTGCGAGATCCCACTCGGGGTGGAGTGGCAGCCAGTCTCAACGAGATTGCCGATGCTAGCCACGTCGAAATAGCGCTGGAAGAATCCGCCGTGCCGGTGCGCGAGCAGGTGAATGCGGTGTGTGAACTCTTGGGATTCGACCCGTTGTATGTGCCCTGTGAAGGTAGGTTCCTTGCCGTCGTAGATGGTGCTGTTGCTGATGGAGTTGTGGAGCTTCTTCGCGCTGAACTCGACTGCCCGCTGGCGACGAGGATTGGAGAAGTATCTCCTTCTGATGCAGGGCTGGTGCAACTGCACACCACATCCGGGGGACGTCGCATTCTGGATATGCCGGCGGGTGAACTCCTGCCGCGGATCTGTTAGCGGCTGCCAAGGTATACCCGCGGACGGAAAGCGGAAACGGCGTCTGAGCTATGAGTGGCTTTTTCTCGGTGCGACCACTTGACGATGTTAGAATCATTGAGCTGGTAGATTAAAGTATGGGATTCTTTGAGGTCATATTCGACTCCAACAAGCGCGAGCTGAGGCGGCTCGAAAAAGAGGTCGCGCGGATCAATGAGGTGGCAACGCAGATTGCGGGCAGAGATGATGCGTGGTGCCGGGAGCGCATTGCGCAGATCCGGGCGGAAATCGAACCAGCGCCGTATGAGAAGCAGAAGGAACTGATGACGAAGCACCTGCCCGAGGTCTTTGCGATTGTGCGCGATGTGTCGGAGCGGACTGTTGGCATGAGGCATTTCGATGTGCAGATGATGGCGGGCATAGTGCTGCACGAAGGTCGAATAGCCGAGCAGAAGACCGGCGAAGGGAAGACGCTGTCCGCTACGTTAGCGCTGAGCCTCAATGCTCTGACGGGGCGCGGGGCACACCTAGTAACCGTGAACGACTACCTCGCTCAGTTCCACGCCGAGTGGATGGGGCCCATCTACCGCACACTGGGGCTGAGTGTTGGCTCGTTGCAGCACGATACTCCGGTGCCCGGACGGAAAGAACTTTACCGGAAAGACATTATCTACGGCACTAACAATGAATTCGGGTTCGATTATCTGCGGGACAATATGGTTATCCACGAGAAGGACCTCGTGCAGCGTGAGCTTTACTATGCGATCATTGACGAAGTCGATTCCATCCTTATCGACGAGGCACGAACGCCGCTGATTATCAGCGGCTCTTCGGGCGAAGACACTTCGATGTACTACCGCGCGGACGAAATCGTGCGGTCTCTTCGGGGCAAGGATGTTACCGGTGAGGACAAGCCGACGGACATCTTCGAGCAGCGCAAGATGGTGGACGATTCGCACAAGGACTGGGACTATGAATACGACCGCAAGTCCAACTCGGTTTCGTTGACGAGTCGTGGCATAGCTAGGGTAGAGCAGCGGCTATCTGATGTTCTTCGGGGCGGCGGGCTCTTTGATTTCGAGAATACTGAGGTCTCCCACTTCATCAATCAGGCGCTGAAGGCTCACAGCTTGTTTGAGAATGAGACCGACTACATTGTCAAAGAAGGCGAAGTCGTCATTGTTGATGAGTTCACCGGTCGGCTGATGTTCGGCCGGCGTTATTCCGACGGTCTCCACCAGGCAATCGAAGCCAAGGAAGGGTTGAAGGTGAAGAGCGAGTCGCAGACTCTGGCAACCATCACGCTGCAGAACTACTTCCGAATGTATGAGAAGCTGGCCGGAATGACCGGCACCGCGAAGACCGAGGAAGAGGAATTCAAGAAGATATACAACTTCGACGTTGTGGTCATTCCCACGAATAAGCCGATGATTCGCAAGGATTATCCCGACGCCGTCTACAAGACCGAGAAGGGGAAGTTCCGCGCCATCATCGATGAGATTATGGAATGCCACGAAAGGGGACAGCCGGTACTCGTCGGCACGGTGTCCATTGAGAAGAGTGAGCGCCTGGCGCGGATGCTGAAGAATCGAGGGATACCTCACGAAGTTCTAAATGCCAAGCACCATGAGAAGGAAGCGTTGATAATCGCGCAGGCTGGCCGCGTGGGAGCGGTAACGATTGCCACCAATATGG
>QMYR01000183.1 GCA_003662765.1 Candidatus Thorarchaeota archaeon | reverse complement strand
CGGACGAGTCCTCAGCTTCGATGGAGAGAAAGTTATTCCTGTATGTGTCAGGGAGATACACTTCAATCGCTGAGATGGGAAGTGCGTTCTCGTTCTTCACCTTTATCTCATCTGTCGACTTTACACCATGATACATGAGCGTCGTGATCGTACGGGATATGGTGAGCGACATTCCGAGAAGTGGGTTGTAAGGAATATACACGGTCACATTCCGGGAGATCACTACGGTCACATTGGACGCGTCGGTGGCATTTAGCCAGACCGTGTGTACACTCCCCGACTCATAAACAGACGCATCCAGTGTGAATGTCCATAGATCCGTCTTGAAGTCGAACTTGAGATCGACCCAACTCTCGTTGTCAACACGGAATCCCGCACGTCGCACCAGTGTGTCATCGGTGACGTTGAGCTCAATGTGTGTAATCCACTCAAGGACGCCATCAGAGATGGGAGAGAGAACATCAAGCACAGGTTCTCGATTGGGCACAAAGCGAATAGCCATCGGATTCGACCAATCAGAGTGCGCTGCGGGGAAGCTGTCAAAGTTCTCATCGGGGCTATACATCAGAATGAAGGGATAGGTCATCTCGGAGCTGTTCAGCAGGGGAATGTCGTTAGAATCTGTGCTGTTCATCTGAATGAAGTACTCAAGTTGAGTGATAGAGCCATCGTCCGTAGCGTTTGCCTGAAGCACTCGGCTCTGATTGTCGTCAATGACGTATTGGACCGTGCCCACACCATGAGCGTCAATGTATTGGATTTGACTGGAGTCAGCTGGATTGGCTGTCGTTGCACCTATCTTTGTTACAGTCACCACATATTCGAGGTCCTCGCCGTAGAGTGCGTCAGACTCACTGGTATAGCCCTTCTCGGCGGGTATTATGAAGTGACGTACTTCGCCAATCCGCATTCCGAGAATCGCTTGCTTGTATGCGGAGAGCAGATTCTCTTTCTCAAGCGTGGTTTCATCATCACCGGAAGGTGCATCACCCTCCTGCAAGAGTGTGCCATTTCTCATATACAGCTTGTAGTGAACGATGATTCCTGTGCTCTGGAGATTGATTCGAGGATAGCTGGTGTGGGGAGTGCCGGGTGCTGCACCATAGATGATGTCACTGCCGTTAATTCCATCACTTGTATAGGTGCCGTTGGGACTCTTCCAGCCAATTGCAGCCCATCCCGATGTTGGTGCTTTCAACCCCACAAACAACACCGTAGAGTTGTGCTCCATGAACACTGTGATTCCAGTCACCGGATCGGTGTAGTTGTAGCTGTATTCGTAAGGATCAATTATACCATCTGCATAGCCATAGTGCTCGTCCACGTATGGAATAGAGAGATTGACCTGCGACTGAGAAAGGGCTGGCTCTGGCACTGCCACTTGGGGGTGCTCCGATGTCACCTCGCTAGTCGTGGTCAGGTAGAACGCGGACAGAGTACTGACAATGAACAACGTCAACACTGCGAGAGTTGCAATTTGTCTATGCAGATGGTTCAACGCATCTCACCCTTTTGCAATACGTTGGTTGTCGGGATGGAGTTCTGTGTACTGCAAACGCAGCGCCCCAGCATTCGGGACAGTTAAAATAGTTTCGGACATACAAGAGGCGTACGCGGGCAGCCTATCCAAGTTTTCGAGATTGCATGACTCCGAAAGCATCAAATGGTTGGCAACTCAGCTCAGGGGCAGAGGAGTGACGCGAGTTGCTACTACTACTGGTCGCATTCATCGTTGCACTATTGATAGTCATTGGAGCTATGCCCAACACAATTCGGATGCTACGCGAGAGAGGCCATACGGGCATCGACGTTCACAAACCCAATAGACCGGATGTCCCAAAGGGAGGCGGCTTTGTGCTTCTCTTTGCAATTGTGACGGCTCTGATATTTGTGATTGGCGTTACCACTTTCGGAAATGGTCATACCAGCCCGGCCATACTCGCCGCGCTTGTTTCGATACTCATGGCCGGCATGATTGGTCTACTCGACGATAATTTTGACTTCAGGAATAGAACCAAGATCGTCTTGCCACTGTTGGCATCCATACCCATGGCTGCGCTCCAGGTGGGAACAACAACCATGCACATTCCATTCATTGGAGCCATAAACCTTGGAATGGTATACCCGCTCGTGATTGTGCCGTTGATGATGACGTTCATCATAGACTCAACAAATATGTACGGGGGGATGAACGGTCTTGAGTCGGGCTTGGCCGCAATCAACTCTTCGGCAATAGTGGCCTATGTTGTATTGTGGCCGTTCTTCACGGGTGACGGCCAAGTTCCTACAACTCTTGTAGACGCCGGAACCGTTGCGGCTGCGCTTCTAGGAGCAACCGTCGCCTTCTGGTTCTTCAATAGGTATCCCGCAAAGGTGTTGCCCGGTGATGTTGGGAGACTCCCGATTGGAGCAGCCATGGCTGCAGCGCTCGTCCTCGGTAACATGGATCGGCTTGCCATTATTCTATACGCGCCGTTTGCACTGAACTTCCTACTGTATATAGTCTACAGAATCTATGTCAAGAAGACGGGTATCGAATACAGGAAATTTGCGGCACCGAGGGAGGATGGAACGCTGGAAGTAGTAGGACCGTTCACGATGTACTGGATACTCCCGTACTTCATGAGGATTGATGAGAAGAGGAACGTACTCCTTCTGCTGCTGATTCAGGCCATAATCGCATACGGGGCCACCATGATACTACTGCTTGGTCACCCGTTTGGCGTCGGGTGGATCTAGAATCTTGTCAGGAAGATACTCCTCGACAACGAAGTCAATCCCAAACCGACTAAAGGCCTGTTGTTCGGCCTTCCGGCGGAGTTCTCTAAACTCACTGATGTGCCGTTGTGACTCGGGGTTCGCATACCGGGGATCCCGTGCGAGCTCGTCGAGGCGTTTCAGGTCGGCGTCACTCATGGGTTCGGTTGGCAATGAGTATTTCCGGATGTCAGCAGGGGTGACCCCAATCCACTTGGCAGTTGGTACGGTGAGACCATCTACATGGGCTGCATTGGCGCTTCCAGAGATCATCACCTGAGCGATATGCATTCCCCAGGGGTCACCGTCTGTGAAGATATAGACAGGAAGGTTGAGGGCCTCATGTAGACGCCGGACAAGTCGTCGGGTAGAGCGAGGTGGTTGACCCCCCAGCTGCACGAGGACTGCACCGAACCTCCTCCACGCACCTGTTTCAATCAAACGTGAAAACATACCCCCCGACTCTACCGCCAGAATCAGCTCTGCGTCGGTTGCAACGGGTTCGGCCGTGACGAGAGCAGGGCCAATGGGAAACCCGTCAGGGCTCATAGTGAGATCGATCTCGCGACCCTCGTAGCCCGCGACGGTATACCGCATTGTGACTTGACCGAATATCGAGGACCGTTCCTCTGGGAATATCCCGAGGTCCTCTCGAGCAAGTCCGACCACGCACTCCAAGTCCGAGACCACTCGGTCTGACTCTGCTTGATCCTTGAAGTGAACCCCGTATGCTTCACTGGAGTAGTACAGATCCCTCAGAGAACTCGTCCGACCCGACTCCAGCAAAGTCTTGGCGAATGACGCCACCCAGAGCAGCTGAGAGAAGCTACGTACGTGACGGGTATTGCTTGAATCCCTACATATCTGACTCGGACCGAGCACAAACTGGTTCTTTTCCTTGTTAAACACGATGTTGTTCGTGCTACGATCGGGCATCTCCAGCTTGGGGAACTCGCCACGCTTGATGGCTGAGATCACAAGCTCACCAAGCTCCTGCAACCTCTGTAGCGAGTCACCTGCACTACTCACCAGCATCCACCTCGAATAGTTGCACGACAAGGTCGCGCACAGGCGGCTCCTTACACCCAGCAAGACGTGCACCAAAATGCGCCACCATTCGGAACAATCGCTCAAACTCGCGCATGCGGCGCCTGTCACGAACTGAGCGGACACAGCCGCGAGCGAATCGTTGAGCCTTTCGTCCCAACTCACGATAGAGTGATAGAACCTCGCGCTCAATCTCTGGAATTGAAGCGATCGACTGCTTGCCTGCAGCTCGATATGGTATGCGACTGGAACAGACATGGACGAACAAAATGGGAGTGCCAGAAGTCGTGATTGAGTATCGACTCCAGTTTATCTGGCGCAATACCTTCATCAGAACGTCTTCACTGGCATCGTACAACAGCGGAACACGATTGGCAAATCGTAGTAGTACAGGAAAATCGGAAGAGGATCCTTCGACCAGTGCAAGCACCCCCTCAATCATGAAGGGATTTCCTGACCACTCGCTTGGACCACGAAGCGAATAGGCCGTGAATCTCGGAGAGTACAGTCTAGTGACGGCCGTAGAGAAGGCCTCCTTGCCAACTGGGCTAAGACAAGAGGCATCCGGTCGGGCTATACCGTCGAGCTTCTGGAGCGCGTTGCTCAGAGAGAGTATCTCCTCCCTTGTGAGCTCTCCAACTCTCTTCTTGGAATCTATTCCTGCGAACCTGACGACTCTTGCTGCAGTTCTGGTTCCCATTTGCTGGAATGCACGAGAGAGGAAGTCTCGTGTGCGTGTGCCACGATATTCGCTGACTAGACGCCTCAAAAGCTCCACATCAGCAGCACGGGGATGAGGCTTTGTGGCTCTTGGGAGAGCAGGAAGTGTCTTCGACCATGGCCCCACCGATAAGACCCTCTTACCATCGATGAACAGTGTGAGATGCGCATGCGGACTGGTCACACTTGTTAGGCGCAGGTACTCGACAATGCGTTCCCGGGACCTGCGAAGACTGCCCTTCAACCGGATTCGGACCGTGGTTCCGGGGTTGCCAAGATCGATGGGAGTTTCGTCAACAACTACAGGGCGATTCGCTGCAATGTCCATGAACAAACGTACACGCTTACCCTCGCCACTCCGATATTGTGTGACTATCTCCACAGGGGTGTCTGTCGTGATCTGAGCGTACAACACCGCCATGGTGACACCCAGACCAAAAGTACCTCTGCGCTGACGCATCCCGTACTTGCTGCCGTAAAGGACTCTACCAAATGCCTCTGCAATGTGGTCAGGATGTATACCAGTACCGTTATCGGTCACGGAGATCTCAAGTGTCCCGCCATCAACAGTCGTAATGTCAACGCGAACAACCGGATGAACGCCGGCCTCGTCGCAGGCATCAAGGCTGTTCTCGACAAGCTCGCGCACTGCAGAGTAGACAGACTGGGCAGAGTTACCAAAGCCGGCCATCTGCCGGTTCCGGTAGAAGAACTCCGCCACGGATATGCTACTAAAGGTCTGGGTCTGGGGGTTGAACATCCGAAGTCAGGAAGCTGTCTGTTCGACAGTATTAGAGGGGACGTATTACCTCATAGTGTTGGTTCCCACAGTTCAACCTTCAGACGGTTAAGTTCTCGACGCATTCGTTCTAGGTATCGATACACTGCACCATGAGGAGCACCCTGAATTAGCATATTCACGGCACGGGTTGCGTACTCAAGACCGGGATCCGTTCCAATAAGGGAAACCGTTCTACCGTACACTGACATCTTGGT
>QMYR01000182.1 GCA_003662765.1 Candidatus Thorarchaeota archaeon | reverse complement strand
CGAACGTCAGCGTTCCTGTAGACGCTTGGAATCTTCCCACGAGGCAGGACGCTGGCCCAACGTCGGGTCCTGAATAGTAGGAGTTTGGACTACGCCTTTTTCTAGTTCTACACACTGTTCCACAAGGTAAGCATTATATCATGGCTCTCTCTCATCTTGGTAGATGTGATGGCATCATCCAACCAAGCATGGACCCCTCATCCTCGAAATAGTCCCAAATATGTTGCGACGGTCAACAGTGCCCGCCGCTATCTGCGACATCGAACGCTCCCAACATACATCTCCCAACTTGTTCCTGGTCCCATTGGCTCTGAGACTTGGTCACTTGCTTGGGCCTACGTTCGCCGCTTTGATGACCTCGTTGACAAGTATTTGTTGGAGAACGGCACTGCCCTTGACTTCATTGAGGGCGAACGTGAGGTGCTTGACCAATGCTTTGCAGGAAGACTCACCATTCCGAGAAGATCACCGCTTCGTCATCGTTGGCTTCTCCAATACTTCGAGAATCAAAATCGGTTCTATACTGAAGATGTCCGTTATCTCATCGAGGGTCTTTACGGTAGTGCCCTTGATGACCTTAGTCGTCGTGGCCGAGTCATAGATTGCCGAACGATGCGCGACCTTCTCATAAAGAAGAGCGTCTATTTCTTCAAGTTGTTCTTTGTTCTCGGCCGCTTCAAGCTCGGGTCTATTAGAGACAGAATCGCGTATGCGCTTGGAATGGCAGTTGGGCAGGCCGACGATCTTCTGGATTTCGTTGAAGACTATCAACAGGGTTTTGTCAACGCTACAACAGAAGAGTTGGAGGCACTTGGCGTTATTCCCAATCCCACTAATGGTTACTTCATTAGAGAACTCTTCGAACATGGCTACTGGGAGCTGAAGAAAGCACAAATTCGAGCCGCCTTTGAAAGAGCTCTGCGGTCAATCAGATACCTAAAGGAACGATATGTTCGAAGTTTTCTGACATTACTGTCAGGTGCGTTCTCAGCAGCTATTGAAAAGATGCCTTCTCTTGACACAGCCTTGCCGTCCTTCTCTGCTAAGATTCCTCGTCCGACTTTGAGTATTCCTTTGCCGAGCAATGAGAGTCTCGCATATCGAATTGGCCATAGGATCATCACTGCAGCTCTTTGCTTTCCCGAGGTTGTCGAAAGACTCGTAGGGCGTTTCTTGAAGGTCGAATCGCAGAAGCGTCATTCCGCAACCCAGCTGACAGGGCGTCGATATTCCCTCGAATTGTTAGAGAAATCGGAAGAACAATGATCTGGAAAGGTGTTCCCAGAGTTGATCTTCAAGACGTACTGGCCTTGTCGCTCTATGAGGAATTCGAGTTGAGGGAAGTTCCGTGGAGGGTCTGCGAGCCGGAAGGGAATAACATGAGGGCTCAATGTCTTGGTGGTTTTTCCATGTAGAATTCTTCTCGAAAGCCCATGTTGGTAATGCTCGAAGAAATGGAGAGAAAACCTCGCCTTGATTCGGTGACCCATGCCAACATCTAGTCTACGCCCAGATGTGAACGATCACTTTCACATACCAGTACCCACAACTGGTCGGAGTTCGTGCAAGTGCCAGAGGTTGGATCCTTCCACACACTTATGATTCATGTTTCTCAAGTTCTGCTTGGTCGACCTATCACTGTTGGGTGCAGTAGGAATGGAGAGATGGAGACATGAGAGTGATTGGGCGAGCTGCTCGCATCATGATTGATTATCTGAAGAGTTATGCTAGAGAAGGTCGGTACAAAGCCGATGGTGATAGCGGAGAGATACTGGAGGTTGCCTTTCGTGACGAAGCGTTCCTTGCATGGGTCAATGCCTATGCTGACCTCATAGAAGACTTCAGGGAGAAGCTGAGGGGCGTATTGATGGATCTGGCTTCTCCCAGACAAGGAAAACTTATGTCAATATGGCAAAAGGAGCTGTTTTCTGCCACTAGCGCTGACAAATTGGCAATGCTCGAGTCTCGTCTTCAGGACGGTCTCGCTCTGCCATTCGAGGAATCGGTTGATACTGCCCTCAGGTATCTCCCGAAACGAACAAAGATCGATGTGGACATATATCTTACAATCGACCCCTTCAACACCGGAATGATGCGGCCCGGAAGAGTGTTCCTTAGCATCCTTCTAGCCGAACCAACACCCAAGCTGGCAAAGGAGTTCGCGCATGAGTTTCACCATATTGGAGCCCACTATTGGTTGGACAAGAACAAGCAGCTTGAGGCTCTGAGAAGTTCTCATGAGCATGCCCGCATATTGGCTGAGGTGATTGCCTACTTGGTCACAGAAGGGATTGCCAATTGGTACACATCCCCATCGGCAATTCAAGTGGTCAAGGGGGCAGAGAAACACAACACCAGAGTTCAACAGTTGGAGAGAAATATGCTTGGGCTGCTAAAGAGTTTGGAACATCTGTTGTGGTGGATCTGTGAACGACATGAACCTGTTGAAGAAGTGGAAGAAGCTTTCCAAGCACTACGTATTGACACATCTGGGCAAGGACTGCCAGCAGGGCATTTTCTTTCAGGACGAATGATCGGAGCAATGGAAACGAGTGATGCTGTGAGTAGGGAGGGAATCATCGATCTCGTGAAGCATCCATTTGAGTTTTTTGACCTGTATAACAGAGCAGTTGAGGAAGGCATTAGGCTGGACAACTCCCTCGTGTCCGTGGTCAGAAGCAAAGTTGCCGATTGGACTGCAAGAGGCTAACTGCAATCTGGCAAGGTATCCAAGTACTTCATGTGCGCAGACCAGTTCCAAAGACATGATTGTTCAAGTCCGCGCTGGGAAGATCAGGCTCGAACCTCGGTCCGGGTCTTCGTTTCTTGCATAGACTTGAAAATCTCGTCCGGGCTCTTCAACAGGTTGGCTCTCTTCAGGGCGTCTGTGTTTGCTGATGCGGGTACCTGCAATCGTTTCAGATTCCGTAGCTGGTGTCAGTTTCTGCGTGCTTGGGCTTGCAGGTGTCTATTGAGAGTCAGGCCATTGTCCGCTGGCGTGACGGCCGAGGTTCTTAGTGCACGGGCGGGATTACCGGTCTGCGGCCGCTGTTTTTGGCACCCATGCTCGCAATCCAGAAGGTAGGAGGCTCAGCAAGAAGAACTTGGTTGATCTTCTCAGAAATCTGTCCACGACGGTCGTAGGAGGTGACGTTGGGAGAAAGTTCTCGGCTCTTGAATACATGAATAGGCTAGCTGTTGCACGACTGATTGTAGCATCAACTATAGTCGTGCTAGAGATGCTAGGTCTCTGTGTCTGGGAGCGGAGGGAGATGCCCGCCGGTGGCGACTTTCTCGTTCCCGGCAGGCACTCATTACCTATCTACTTCTTCCCCCGCATAAAGGCGATGGCCACGACGATAATCACACCGACTGCGGCAATAGCTGCCACCACGATGAGTGTCCAGTCCATCTCGCCGCCAGGCGATGTGCCTGTTGTCGGGGATGTCGTGCTTGTGGTCGTCCCGGTTGTGCCACTCGTCGTTGTTGGTATAGTGGTCGTCGAAGTGGTGCTGGTGGTGGTTGTAGTGGTTGTCGTCGTGGTGGTTGTCTGCCTCACCACGTGCACTATAGTGACCGCCGTAGTCTTGAGGCCTCCCTCGTCGCCCACAACAATGGTATAGTTGTAGGTCCCGACATCAAGGTTGACCAGGGATACCTGAACGGTGTCTGTCGGCTGAGCTGATCCACTCACCACGAACGTGCCGTTCACGTAGACGGTGTAGCCGAGCGAGAACGCATCTGCAAGGTCCCACGTCACGTAGGCCTCCTCTCCGTAGATGACAGTCATCTCGCTCTGTCCCGTCACCTGTGGCGGGTTGTCGTTCACCAAGAACACGTACTTCTTGCTCGCCTCGTTGCCGGCACCGTCTGTGGCATACACGTAAACGGTCCTGACACCGTCGCCAGTCGGTATGGGTATTTCGTAGGGGCTTGACAGTGTGGTGTTCTGAGTGTCACCGTCCCATCGGTACGCAACGCTGGCGAGGTGGTCATCTTGCACATCCATGGTCAAGGTATCACTGCTCGTCACAAACGTGTGGTTCTGCGGCGTGACGAGATAGATCTGAGGCGCCTCAGAGTCGATGTAGAAAACAAACGTGGACTGCGCAAGATTGCCCGCTGTATCATTGGCCCAGACCCGGAGGACATGCTCGCCTGCAGCTACGGGAATGGTGGTCTGGTACGGACTGGACCACTCTGAAGTGGTACCCCCGTCCCATGAATAGAGCACGGTGTCCACATCAGTGCCTCCAATGGACACATCCACTGTGTCAGGTCCGGCGTGCACCGAGCTGTTCGTTGGGCTCTCCAACGTGATCGTGGGCGGGGTTCCGTCTGTTGTGAACACGTAGGTGCTTGTTGCCCAGTTGCCTGCGGCATCGGTCGCATACACCCTCAGCGTGTGCTGTCCGTCGCCAGAGATCAACGGCAGGTCATATGGCGCATCCAGTGTATCGTTTGCACCGCCATCCCACGAGTAGTTCGCTGCCACGACAAGGTTCCCAAGGTCAGTAATGTTCAGGTCAATCGTGGTACCTGGTCTATTCGTTGTGCCGTTGAGCGGCTGCATAAGCTGAATCGTGGGCGAGATTTCATCGAGGTCGATTCTGGAAACGAACGCATCGGACGACCCGCCAAGTGTATTGTCGATTGGTCGGGCAAGCGGGAAGTCGCTGGATGACGTTTCTCCCGTCACGAACATGGTACCATTGTCGAGTACCGCAATCCCGCGTCCCCGGTCATCCTGGGCGCCACCCAGATAGGTCGACATCTTCACGCCGCCAGTGCTGTTGAACCTGATCACGCATGCGTCCCAAGTGGACACTGTCGTGTCGAACGCGTTGAAGAGTGGCCAGTCTGAGCTGGAACCGGAACCGGTGATGAAGAGGTCATCGTCGATATTGAATACGGCATCACCCCCATAGGCGCTGGACGAGCCAAAGTAGGTGCTCCAGATCATGTTCGCTCCCGTTGACACGAAGCGAGTCACAAAGAGGTTAGTGGAGCCGTCAAGTGAGCTCTGATAGGCGTCCTGCACGGGAAAGTCGCTCGACCACGTAGTACCAGTGGCCACGACTGAGCCCACAGGGTTGACCGCCACGCCGGTGCCAAACTCCTTGTCTGACCCTCCAAGGTACGTACAGAACCTTATGGCCCCTGAAGAAGTGAAGCTTGCGACGAAGGCGTCGCTTTCGCCACCCAGCGTAGTGTCGTTGGCGTTGGCCACTGGGAAGTCCGATGAGCAGGTTGTGCCAACTACGTTCACGGTGTCGCTTAGTCCCAGTTCCACATCATTGGCCTCGTCCGAGCGCCAGTCTCCACCGACATACTGATTCCCGTTGCCACCGAGGTACGTCGAGAACACGAGACCCGTCCCCGTTGAGTTGAACTTTGTCACGAACGCATCCGAGTGTTCTCCGATGGAACTCTGGTAGGCGTTGGCTGTGGGGATGCCTTGTGTGACACCGCAGATCACCGCCTCGCCCGCTGAGGTGACATCTATACTGTTGCCTTTGGTGTCGT
>QMYR01000181.1 GCA_003662765.1 Candidatus Thorarchaeota archaeon | reverse complement strand
TGATGGCTCGTACTCGCGCAGGTCCCCGGTCCCGTTGACTCACTCCAACTCATATAACACCGCGGCATTCTCCCAATAGAGTCTGTGCAGCACTCTGTCTGGGAGTCCAATGCCATTGATGAATGTGCCCCCTCTCCCCGCCGTATCAGGGTCGTTAAAGGGGAGCGGAACATCTCTCACAAGGCTCTCGAAGAGAAGCCGCTCCGTCACGTACCTGCCTTCATAGTACGACACGTCCGGAGTCCTTGCCACACAATCGGTACCAAAGAGAATTCGGTCCGCATGTTGGATGACAAACTCTCGGGACGCCTCGGGATTCCGACCGAGCTCTCGAGCCATCCAGCGGGCTGACCCTGTGTCGACATGCAGAGTTGGAAACCGCGCAAACATCTGTCCCAAGTTTGCTAGGCGGTGAGACTCGGGCTGCGCACCGAAATGTGCCACCTGCACGCGTAGGCCCTGAGTGCGATCCATGCGTTCCTCAAACTCGGAGATGTGGTCGTCCTTCGTTCCGAACATTTCCGTGTCAGCATAACGTGTGGCGTAGTATGTGTCGGGGTCAGCGATATGCACAAGAACTGGAATATCATGTTCTCTCAACGCTTCGAAGAAGGGATCGAGGCGGGGGTCGCTTATCGCGTTTAGCGGAAGGGTGCCGTTTCTCGTCCTCCAGAACGGAGCAAAGTGAAGTTTGGCCACAGAATAGCCCTCACTCCGCAGTGTTTCTACCTCTCTTATTGCCGTATCCACATCCCCTGACAGGAGCAAGTAGCCAGAGAAGTACTTGGCATACAGAAAGTGGTCGGCATACCGGCGCTTGATGGCATCAATAGAGTTCCCGTGAACAATGAGTAGACTTCTCGATACACCATATCTCTCGCCAATTCTCACCATCAGATCGAGGTGCTCGATATCCACGACATGTGTGTGAGCGTCAAAGATCTGCCCACCGTATCGGAGTTCCTCAACAGCGCTCATCGACCGGGTGGAGAACATGCGTTGTCAAAAAAGATTGTTCAACGGGCAGTAGTCTTCGCAACTGCAGAGCCCACCTGTCGTACGTATCGGCTCTCCTTGCTCGTTGCAAAGAGTTTTCTTTCGTGTGACAGTCACTGACTCGATGGTGTTCCTCTCGACACGCTCCGGGCTGGCTATGCTGATAGTTGTAATGCTAATGGTCAGTGGGAGCGACCGGGCGAACGTGCTTCAGTGGGGTGTTCGGGAAGGTGACGTATTCTGGTTCTCACTTCAGGTCCAGGATGTTGAGCAGCGGCACAGCATCAGTGATGACATTGCCGTGTTGGTGAAATCAGTCCCAGAGCTTTCGCCTGAGGTCTACGCCACTCATGAGATACCGGAGGTTGAGATCTCAGCAACGTGGCCGAACGGTACGGACGTGGCCTTCTTGAGGGAGTGGTTTGCGTGGCTGCCACACCCGGCGGTACCCGTGGGAAACTGGCCCCTGCTCGCATCGTGGCTCCTCAACGAAACAGAAGAGGACATGGTTATCACCGAGACAGACTCCACAATGGTACTGGCGTGGAACACCCCCGTTTCCAGAGATCTAATCGTGTGGGTAAGGATTGCGTACTTCAAGAGCGACGGCTTCTTCTTCAGGTATCATATGGCAGCGACGACTCAGGCCAACAGTACGACGTACGAGGTGAATGCACTTCGGACCTCAACCCTTCTGCCCACGTTCAATTACATGACGCAGGCATTCGTTGTAACAGTGGCCGGAGGAATACTCTGCATCGCCGCCATCATTGGCTGGGCGGCTTCAACTATCAGACGCCCGATTCGTCGCCGCTCACCTGCAATCGGTGCCAGAGATGGCGCGCTCTCTCTCGTGAGATCCTCGTGACACGACCCGGTTCTGTTGTAGCGAGCTGACCTGCTCTGATTACGCGTCTGCCGCCCACGAACACATCAGACACATCTGCCCCTCCAATGCTGTGTATGAGGTGTCCAATGACCGACTCTTCATCGACCGGAGTTGGGAGAGATTCTGCGTCGATCAGCGTCAGGTCAGCGAGCTTTCCCTCTGTGATGCTTCCCAAGTCGGAGAGCCCGTAGCACACCGCGCCCCAGATTGTTGCCATGTTGAGCACGGTCTTCTCGTCCATTGCGCTCGGGTTTCGTCTGTTCAGCCTATGCACCGTTAGGGCTGTGCGCATGTTCTCGAAGGGGTCGAAGATCCACCCGTCATTGCCAAGACCCACCGTGATTCCGCGTTCGATCATCTCTGGGACCGGTGCGACACCAACGCCGTTGAGCATGTTGCTCATCGGATTGTGGACTACCGATGCGTTTCGCTCTGCGATTATGTCGAGTTCTGTGTCGTTCACATGGACACAATGCGCTAGGACTGTGTGGGGCCCCAGTGCCCCCAGTCTGTCTAGTCGTTCGACTGTCCTCTCTCCGTACCTCTCGAGATTGTGATACAGATCCACAAGCCCCTCTGAGACATGTATCGTCAGGGGTACCTTGAGCTCGGAGGCAATGCTGACAGCCTGCTCAATGAGCTCATCACTCACAGTGAATGACGCATGAACGCTCACCATCAGAGAAACCGTAGCATACTTCTTCAGCTCTGTCGCAGCCCTTTCCGTCTCCTCGAGGCCTCTTCGAGCCTCCTCTGAGTCATGGCGCTCCGTGACCTCAAACGCGATCATTCCCCGAATCCCAATCTCACGAACAGCCCGGGCTATAGCCGACAGACTTCCCTCTATGGAATTGGGGCCCGAGTAGGTGTCTGCGAAGAACGTCGAGCCGGCCTGTAACATAGCCGCAGAGGCCGACAGAGCACTTGCGTAAGCGTCGTCGACAGTCAACGCCTCGTCGACGGGCCACCATACTCGCTGTAGAACTTGTGCAAAGTCTGTTGGGGGCCTGATTCTGAGGTTGGCTCCTCTGAGAAGGATTCCGTACAGGTGAGTGTGGGCCGTGATAATTCCCGGAATCACAATGTGACCACTGGCGTCGATCGTCTCGTCAGCGTCTGCTCGAAGATTTCCTTCTCCGACCTCTTTGATCAAGTTGTCTTCGACAAGGACGTAGCCCTCGCCAATAATGGGCTTCTTGTCATCCATTGTGACAATGAGACCGTTCTCGATAAGCACAGTGTGACTCATGGGCAGACCCCCGGCCCTTCAAGTTCATGGCCGTGTGTTGATTAGTCTTTCCGAGAGTCAAAGGTCCATTTCCACGTAGCTCACAGTGCCCTTCCCTGACCTGTAGACGATACCGTCGCGTTCGAGTGTCTTCATTGCTTCGTCGAAGTCCTTCTCGGAAACACCTTTGGCGAGAAGCTCTTTCCGCAGGGATTCGACAGGCACATCCTTTCCGAGGCTCTCCGACAGACTCCTGAGTGTGTCCACCACCATGTCGCTGACTGATGACTCATCTGGCATGCGGTCGAGGGCACTCATCACGGACTGTGTCGATTCTGCCTTTGCGGCGTCCCTTGCCCCTCGCAATGCGGCCAGAAGATCGAGAGTGGATGGAGGAGGCCCGGTCTTCTTCTCTTCAGTGATGTCAGAGAGACTGACACCCTCGGAGGCCTCGCCTGTGTCCTCTATGACTGGGATTGGGCTCTCAGCACCAAGATCTATGCCGAGCCAGGAAGAGTCGATGTCAGTGTTTAGAGGCGCTGCACGGAGTAGCTGTTTTCTAAACTTCTTCTCAATCCTCTTTCTCTGTGTTTCAAGGTCGGATCCTGGACACTCGATGGCTCCAAGCTGAAGTATTAGCCGTTCGGCGGCCCCTCGGACTCGTGCGTGCGAGTCTGTCACAACATAGCCCAGCATCTTGAGGACAGCTGTGAACTTGCTCCTCCGTAGATCGACGTTTTCGAGCAGTGCCTGCTTCACACGCCAGTCAGCATCGGCAAGGAGATCAAGCACCATTCCCGCACACGATCTGATGCCGAGGGTTCCCACCTTTGTAGCAACCATGACTCGCTCGCGCCAGCTGCCCTCGCGCAGTACGGGCTGGGCGTATCTGATCGTGTCCTGCTCCATTGTGTCAATGATGTAAGGCAGCAATTCTCGCTTGCGTTCCAGTGCCTTCTTGGTGACCAGCTGCACAAGTCTCTTCCGAGCCGGGTCGGGAAATGATGAGATACGCTGAACTGCGCCAGGACTGACGGTCTCAACATGATTCTTGACCTTGTCAGTGACCCATTTGATGCCCAGACGGCCCAGATGTGCCATTATCGCGAAGACTGTCGACTGATGTTCGCGTCCTAGTTTCGCCAACGCAGCAATCCATGTCTTCTGTTCCTCGGATGATAGTGGGGCTCCTTCAAACCTAAAGCGTTCCTCAATGAGCTGGAGGACCTGTTCCCGTTCGGCGGGTGTGATCTTGTCAAACGAAGCGAGGAGCTCCGTTACGTACCGTCCAAAGACGCTCCTAGCCGCGGTTCTGAACATCAGCTTCCGAATTGTGAGATCTTCACATCCGAGCAGGTCCATGGCCTTCGGGAGCAGCGACATTCCGGTTTCGTAGGCCATCATCTTGCCGGCTGCGGCATACATCATTTTCAGGTCGGGAGAGTCAATCGACCCGTACATCCGCCGCACCTCTTTCAGGTGCTTGAGCTCCGCCTGCTGGACAGGACCCGCCTCAGGCATTCTTCTTCTTCCTCCTCGCCCTCGTCTTAGACTTCTTCGTGGTCTTCTTCTTGGCTGAGCCCTTCTTCGTGGCTCGCTTCTTTGCAGACGCCTTCTTGGCCTTCTTCAAGTCCTCAGCGGGCGCAATGTACTCGGTCAGTGGGAGCTGCACCTCGGGTGTTTTTTCCTCAACCCTTTCAGCCTCAGGAGTTTCCGGAGGCTTAGTGTCCTCAACAATCTCGCCGTTCAGAGTGACCTGGGCCGTGTCCGATGGACGTACAGCGCGTTCCGTCTGTTCCAGCTCCTTTTCCAACACCAGGTGCTCGAAACCCTCAAGCAAGTCCTTAACCCGAGGGTCATCTTCAGGCAGCGCGCGACCTGTCACCTCAAAGTCACGGAGAAGCAGGCGGCCAAGCACAGACCTGTGTAGCGCGCTCAGATCATAGGCGCCGTCCTTGAGCTTTGGCCTCGCACTTTGAAGTTGGTCGAGCTGTGCCTGCAGGAGGCCAGGTACAAGATAACCGAAACCGTCCCTCTCAAGCGCGGATGGTACAAGATAGTCGAGTTTACCCTTTGCGATGAGTTCAGCGGCCAGTTGCGCACAGTACGCCCGCGCCTCTCGTCTGCCATTCCGCCATGACTTTTCCTTCAAAACGATGTCCAACAGCTCCCGCGTGGTGAGATTAAGAGCCAC
This sequence comes from Candidatus Thorarchaeota archaeon, assembly GCA_003662765.1. Taxonomy (GTDB): domain Archaea; phylum Asgardarchaeota; class Thorarchaeia; order Thorarchaeales; family Thorarchaeaceae; genus B65-G9. Next base: position 226 of record QMYR01000181.1, on the reverse strand, counting down.
GCTCAATGAGAGCATGTCCAATGCAGCGAAGACCGCGTCACGGAGAAGAGCGGCCGTTTCCTCAAGCTCGTTCTTCTCAAGTACTCTCGGTCCTTTCTCACTGAGCTCTTTCACAATCCTGTGCCAAGGATGAGCCCTCTTGTCCGTCCAGTAGCCTCTGATGGCCTCCGCTACACGATTGATATCGCCTCGCCGCGTCATGTCGCAGATCGAACGTACGTATGTT
>QMYR01000180.1 GCA_003662765.1 Candidatus Thorarchaeota archaeon | reverse complement strand
TCTGACTCTCAAGGCGCGACAGGATCTCTCGTGCTCGCTGAATGACAGGCTCGGGAACGCCTGCGAGAGCGGCGACATGAACACCATAGCTCTTGTCCGTCCCACCATCCACGACCTTGTGTAGGAACACAATCGTGTTGCCGGTCTCCCGCGCGAGAGTGTGCACGTTCTTGACGCCATGGTATATGCGGGCCATCTCCGTGAGCTGGTGGAAGTGTGTTGCGAACAGTGTACGCGTCTGCATCTGGACTATCCGCTCGGCCACTGCCCAAGCAAGTGCCATTCCGTCGAAAGTAGAGGTGCCCCGCCCTATCTCATCGAGAATGACAAGGCTTCTCTTGGTGGCACTGTTCAGGATGTTGGCGGTCTCAACCATTTCCACCATGAACGTGCTCTGTCTGGCTGTGAGATCGTCAAAAGCGCCGACTCTAGTGAATATCCTGTCCACCAGTCCTATCTCAGCACTCTTGGCCGGCACGAACGCACCCATCTGCGCAAGCAACACAATGAGAGCAGCCTGTCTCATGTACGTGCTCTTGCCGGCCATGTTCGGGCCGGTGACTATGATCAATGTGCTCCCACCGTCCCCAATCTCAAGACTGTTGGGTACGAACTCATTCGGACCCAGTATCATCTCAAGTGATGGGTGACGGCCGTCCACAATCTTGATTGCCAATCCGTCCGTGATCTTTGGCCGCACATACCGTCTTGTCACGGCTACCTCTGCCAGACATGCCAAGACATCGACAACGGCAACGGCAGCCGCATTGGTCCTCAGTGCGGATGCGTTTTCTCTGACGGCATCGCGTAGGCTCTCAAAGATCTCGTACTCCAGCCTGTTGATTCTCTCCTCCCCTGCGAGGACCGACGCCTCTCTCTTCTTCAACTCAGGGGTGACGAACCTCTCAGCATTGGCCAGAGTCTGTTTCCGTTCGTAGTCGTCCGGCACCATGTGCAGATTTGCCTTGGTCACCTCGATGTAGTAACCGAAGACCTTGTTGTATCCGACCTTGAGCGACTTGATTCCGGTTCGCCTTCTCTCGTGTGCTTGGAGCGACGCTATCCACTTCTTGTCCTCCGAGATTGACCTCTTCAGAGCGTCGAGCTCCTCAGAGTACCCGTCGCGAATCATCCCGCCCTCCCGCACACTCACAGGCGGATCGTCAACAACGGCCCTCACCAGCATGTCCCTCAGACTTTCCAGAGGTGCGATTGACTCTGCCGCTTCTCTGAGCAGCTCTGAACTACACGACTCCAGCGACTGCTTCACCGCAGGCAGCCTTGCCAGCGCTTCTCTCAGGGCTACAAGTTCCCTTGCGCTCCCCGACCCGAAGAGTATCCGGCTGGTTATCCTCTCAAGGTCGCACAGGGGTCTGAGGCTCTGAGCAATCTCTCTCCTCACGACTGCCGACCTTGCGAGCTCGTCCACAGCATCAAGGCGCCGATTGATCTCTCCTATGTCAAGCAGAGGTTGGAGTATCCATCGCTTGAGAAGCCTCTTCCCCATCGGAGTGACGGTCTTCGATAGGACGCTGAGAAGTGTGCCTCGTGTGCTGCCGTCGCGTGCGTTCCTGAGGAGCTCCAAGTTGCGTTGTGTGGTGGCGTCGAGTATCATGTGCGACTCGATACTGTAGGTCCGCAGCGCATCAATGGTCACGGCATTCGACTTGTGTACCTCCCGCACGTAGGCAAGCACGGCCCCGGCGGCGCCGAGCGCGGCCGGCCAATCGGCGATTCCAAAGCCCTCCACCGTCGCCACTCCGAAATGGTCCTTGAGCAGCTGTTCGGCTGCTCGTGTTGAAAACTCAAAGTCGTTCCTCGGAGTTATTCGGGCCCCTATCTCCTCTAGATGTGCGTTGATCAGCCGTTTCTTTGCCACAGAGTCTGGAAGCAAGACCTCTGCAGGGCTGAGCCGTACGAGCTCGTTGATCACCCGCTCGTCTGCAACTGATGCCTCGAACTCGGTGGCGATGAACTCTCCAGTGGACACATCGACTGCCGCGATTCCGACTCTCCCGCTGTGTTCCACCAACGCCACGAGGAAGTTGTTTGTTGAGTCTTCAAGCATTGAGGCCTCTACGACCGTCCCGGGCGTCACAAGCCTGACCACTTCGCGTCTGACCAAGCCTCTCGCCTGCTGCGGGTCTTCTACTTGATCCGCTATCGCCACGGTGTACCCCGCTTGAATGAGCTTGGCCACATAGCTGTCCACCGCGTGATATGGGACACCACACATGGGCCACTTCTCAACACCCTCCCCCCTCGCAGTGAGAACGATATCGAGAATCTTGCTTGCAATCTTTGCGTCCTCATTGAACATCTCGTAAAAGTCGCCCAGCCTGAACATGAGTATGCTGTCTGGATACTGGCGCTTGAGCTCGAGGTATTGCCTCTGCATTGGTGTGAGCTTCTTGACCATCTCGACCTACTCGTTCTTGTCTTCCTCTGACGCCTCACCCTGATTCAGCGGCCTCGCGTTTTTGTTTCTGTCGCTCGGTGCCTTGATCATTCTGTAGAGGTTCGCCTCAACCTCTAGTCTTGAGGAATGGGAATGCTTGGCGCACAAGGCCCTCCATCTTCTCCACATCAAGCGCCTCGATGAGGTCGAGTGCGGACCGTCCGTTTGGTCGGTGCTGGTGTCCGTACAGCTTAACCATACGGGTTAATATATACGCAGTGTAACCCCTGTGGCTAGAATTGCCAAATCTTAACTCACCCAGTAAACTTATACTGACACCCAACCATTGTGACTTGAAGTTGTTATGAGTTGGCCTACGATGTTAGAATGGGTTGGCATGTGCGCGGCTGTAAGGGTGACCCCCTTATTTTGGCGCTTCCGAGGCCCTCTGATACATCCTCGGTACATCCGTCACCATGGTAACGAGGGTCGTGCTGATGCGGTTCTGTTTCAGGTTCTTTCTTCCGAGGTGTCCTGTTGATAGCAGCCATTGTTGACCTTGTCATGTCAAGGGAGACGGGGACGCGAGGAAAGAAGCGCATGGACCGGCGGGTGAGAAAGATATTGGCGGAGGTGCGGGATCGGTTCGGGAGTCAGTGTGGGGCAACTCCGTCTCTGACTCAGGGTGACAGTATCGAACTACTGGTGACAGGCCCGATTCCGGTGATGTACCTGTTTCATCGGCTCATGGTAGAGGGGATGGGATTTCGCGTCGGGCTTGGCACAGGTCGCATCACGGTCCACAATGAGTACGCAGATGAGTGTGATGGCCCAGCGTTCTGGAATGCCCGTGAGGCACTTGAGGAGATCAGGCGTTCGAAGCACATGAAGCGCAGAGCCGCCTTCAGGGTGTCGGAGAAGGGCAAGAGAGGAGAGGAGGAGTCGGTCCTGTACTGTGTACTCTTTCTGGCTGCGCTTCAGGGAATGACCGCCACACAGCTTAGGCTCTGTTTTCGGCATCTCTGGCACGGAGAGGGCGTGACCCAGATAGCGAAGGCCGTCAAGACATCCCTCGCAAACGTCAGCAAGGCGCTGGGAAAGACCCCCTGCTATCTGCTGGCAGACATCCTCTCCTGGCTCGGACGTACGGCTTGATTAGCCGCGTGTAGGACTCTGCCTGTCGCAAGAGTTCTTCCGGTAACGAGTAGGCGTGCGGCTGACGACTCAGCCGAGACATGTTCATATTGGCAGGTGTGCTCTGTTGAGTGGTGGTCACATGCGAATCATGAACAGCAGCGGATCGACAATTGGGTACGTCGAGGGCAACTACGTCATGAACTCCTCACGTAGCACCATTGGACGGCTGTCGGGCGACACCGTGATGTCATCCTCGGGGAGCACGATTGGATACGTACGTAACGGCTACGTGACCAACTCTTCCGGGAGCACGATTGCGCGCTACAGCGATTCGGCCATCATGAGCAGTAGCGGGTCCACGAGGCTCAGGCTCGGGTCCAACACGATCATGTCCTCAAGTGGCTCGACCCTCTACCGGCTCGACCAAGATGTCAGGAGTAACCTGAAGGGCGTTGTTGCGTGGGTCGTGTTCTTCTCTGGTGAGTGGTAGCTGAAGCGCCCAGAGGCGAGGACACCTGAAATCGTGAATGCTTAAATCGAGCTTTGGAGAAAGGCATTCCATCATTCGTGGCCAGCCGCGGATGACGTGGAGAGGTTGTCATTGTCGTTGCTTGGAGTCTTCAGGCGGGCCCTGACACAGGACGGGGGCCATTCTGCTGGCCACGCCGTTGGTCGCAGGGCTACTCTGGTCCGTACACTTCATTGTCGAGTTCTCAGCCCTAGCGCGGTTGGGACTGCCTCCAGTGTTTGTACTGCTGCATCTTGGGATGCTTGCAGCGGGAACAACATTGTATGTTGGGTATCTCTCAAAGAAGAGCCAGTTTCTGGTCTATGAGGTCACCGTCCTATTGATGGTTGTGATAATCGAGGCACTGGCATTCGTGCCTGATCTACCTCTTACTCTTGAGGTTCGGCAGCTGCTGGTGATGGTCTTGCTGGTCATCGCCGGGGCGGTATTCGGATCAGTGCTTGGTGTTCTGATTGCGGTGCTGAAGCCCTTCTTTCAGTATCCAGAAATCGGAGGGCGTTTCTACTTCGCCTCTGTCACGCTCCTGAGCATTGTCGTAGTGGTCATTGCTATCGCGGACGGTCTTGTCAGTTCCCTACGAACGCCTGTGCTCTCCGTCTTTGTGGTCATTATCGGCGTGTCAATCATGTCGCTTCTCTCCTTGAGTCGTGATGTGTTCAGCAGACTACCACCAAGGGCTTCCCACATCGGCCCACTTCTTCGAAAGCCGGGAGTCGGCATGTCACTGCTCATGATGTTCTTCGGCGGCTTCTTCTTTGCGAATAGCTACTACGCCGTTGTGCTGTTGTTGCCTGTCACTTCTCTCTTAGGTCCGCTTCATCGTTTTGTCATAGTGTTCTTCCTCACCAATCTAGTCTGTGCTATTCCCGCCGGAATCATCTACGACAGGGTAGGCCGGAGGTGGAGCCAACTCGTGGGTTACTACGTGCTGTCCTTGGCATTTCTTCTCCTCCCGTTTCTTGAGTCGGCGGGCCTGGCTCAAGACGTGGTGTACGTGACGGTCTTCCCGGTCACTCTCGCAATCGGTTTCACACTGAGCGTGGGGGGGCTCCTTTCTCTACCTTGTCGAGCTGGCTCCCTCAGGGAACATGCGTCTGTTTGGCGGGCTCTCTTTCCTCTTATTTAGCGTGGGCACGACGATGGGTGTCGTACTTGACGTGCTTGTGGCTGGAACAATCCTTTCAAGGCCTGCGATGTTGCCGCTCATTCTTGTGTTTGCGCTGTTCACGGCAACCATGGTTGTGTTGCAGCTACCCGAGACTCTTCCCTCCCGTGAGGAGCTGAACTGGAAAGACAAGATTGAGTATCTGCTGGTCGTCAACAAGGGCGGTCTCCCAATCTATTCCGAGCGGCTGACACGCACCGGGGCAGCAACGAGAGCGCCGGACGAGATGTTGGTGAGCGGAGCGATATCGGGCATAACTGAGCTGGTGCGCGAGATCTCGATGCGCCAGACAAAGATGAAGGTGATCCGTCAGGAG
>QMYR01000179.1 GCA_003662765.1 Candidatus Thorarchaeota archaeon | reverse complement strand
TGAGAACGTCGGGCACTGCAGACAAGAACGTGGAGAAACGTTGGACAACACGGCTCTCAAGGTCTGGCAGACGCTGGCAGACTTTGTTGACATCCTCGATAGCGCGGCATAGTGTCTGAACTCGTGAGAGGAGGATACGAAGGTATTGCGGACCTTTACGGAGAACTGTCTCTCCGGGGTCAGAAAGATGGAGTGACACAGTGTCCGCATTCATTGCATCCCTGCTCCAGAGGGCCAAGGGCAGCCAATCACAGCGCGTATTATCACTACGGGCAAAACGCCCCTATAAACGCATCAGGGCGAGATGATACTCCCCAGCAGTACGATTAAATAGCGAGCATCTGCAACCCCCACCTGCCGCGGGTCGACGGCCCGGCTCTCGTGTATCAATGCGGGGTCAACAAGAATGGTCACAACTATGATCATGCAGAGAATGAGTGTGGCGATGGAATACGGCGTCATCCTCAAGTGGTTGAAGAAAGAGGGCGACCCAGTGAAGGCCGGGGAGCCGGTCGTCGAAATCTTTGGAGAGAAGAATGAGTTCGAACTGGAGGCGCCCGCCGATGGGGTGCTCCTCAAGATCTTGGCAGATGTTAACGATGAGATACCGATTAGCGAGCCTATCGCGATTATCGGTGAGCCAGGCGAAGAGATTCCGGACATCCGACCGAAGAAGCTTAATGTTCAGGAGACTGCGGAGGCCCCGGCGTCTGAGGAGGTAGCCACAGAAGTCAAGGCGTCATCTGCTGTCACCACCAGACCCTCCACTGAAACGCAGACGATGATGCCCGGCGGCAGAGTCAAGGCCTCCCCAAGAGCGCGGAAAAAGGCAAAGGAACTCGGCATCGACCTGACCATGGTGACGGGTACCGGGCCTGAAGGGCGAATTGTAGAGAGAGATGTGATGGCCGCGGCAGCCTCGGCGCCACCAAGTGAAATCAGCCTCACTGACGACAGAGAGATCCTCGCTGTGGAGACCCTGTCCCCGCTCCGGAGGACCATTGCCCGCAGAATGACCCAGAGTGCCCAGAACCCCCACATCACCATGATCACGGAGATTGACATGACTGAGGTCGTCGCTCTGAGAGAAGAGATCAACGAGAGGACGGAGAGAGATCTCGGGCTGCGAGTCTCGTTCAATGACATTATCGTAAAAGCTGTGGCCGATGTGCTTGAGCGGTTCCCACGGTTCAACGCCACGCTTGTCGGAAACCAACTCAAGATGTTCAAGGACATCAATATTGGCGTCGCCGTGGCCACAGACAATGGTCTCGTCGTGCCTGTTGTCAAGTCTGCAAACAAGAAGTCAATCACACAGATAGCCATGGAAACGAAGGCTCTTGGTAAGAGGGCACGCGAGGGAACACTTGCGCCCGAGGACCTCACAGGGGGCACCTTCACGGTGTCGAACTTGGGGCCCTTCGAGGTTGACCTGTTCATTCCCGTGATTAATCCCCCAGAAACCGCAATCCTTGCGCTAGGACAGATTAAGAAGAAGCCAGTCGTTGTTGGAAACGAGATAGTAATCAGACATATGATGATGGCAAGCTGTGCGGTTGACCACCGGGTTCTCGACGGCGCGCCGGCGGGGCAGTTCTTGGCGGTATTGAAGGAAACACTTGAGAATCCATTCTTTCTCAAGATATAGCCGCTCGTACGACCTTAAATTGCTGAACATGAACATACGAACGACGCGGTTTTTCACCTCCGTGTCCAGCCTCAAACGCGACATCTGCTCAGCCGGTGGTGGCGCTCATGCCCATCACCGGCAACCCTCTCTTCTCCGCGTTGCCAAAGATACGACCATCGGTGCGATAACTTGCACTCTGAGACCAAACTTCTTTATACATAGATGTCAACTCTCGACCGCCCAATAGTAAGGACTGATGGCGTGATGACTTGGAGGCGGCGGACACTTCGCGACAGACACAGAAGTCAGGAACGTCAGGCATACCATTGGAAACGGCCCTTGTCTGTCGCTCCAAGATTGCCGTAAAGAGCAGCCCTTATGCCGATGGTTCGAGCAATTACGACTATGCGTGTGTGGGGTCTTCAGATTGACGTGGCGGCTCATCGACGAGAGCGAAACCAACATCTTCAGGAGCTTGGCAGTCGAGGAGGCTCTCGCGCGAGTGAACGCCGAGAGAGAAAAGAAAATCAACACAATCCGATTCTGGCGCTCGCCGCCCGCGGTCGTGCTTGGTAGGTTTCAGTGCGCGCACAAGGAGGCCAACTTCGACTTCTGTGACGACAATCATATACCCATTGCTAGGCGCTTTACGGGAGGAGGTACGGTCTACCACGATCTGGGTAACCTCAACTTCTCATTGTGCATGGATCAGTCGTGCTGCTTTGTTCCTCGCACTCTGCCCGAGCTGTACTGGAACTTCATTGGAGGCATAGCATCGGGACTGCGGGAGATAGGGATACCCGTGAACTTCGATGCTCATAGGTCGTGTCTCAGGATTGGCGGCAAGAAGATCACGGGAACGGCAGGCTGGATAAAGAGAGGAGTGTCCTTCATCCACGGCACCCTGCTGATTGACGCAGACCTAGAACGCCTGTCATGGTCGTTGAGCGCACCACCTGGACAGACGGTGTACTTGCGGGACCCAAAGAATACGCGATGCATGGAGAGCAAGCGGGATGTCGTGACCACGATAAGTTGCGAGCTGGGAGAGGCACCGCCCTTGCCTGAGATCAAAGACGTAATAATCCGGGCCTTGGAGAGGATATCCGAGTCCGAAGTACGACCCGGACGCCTCACAGACAGAGAACGCGAGGTTGCAGAGATTTTATATCGAGAGCGCTACTCCCGACCCGAGTGGAACTTGGGATATCCAGTTTCACACGAGATCGCGACGAAGCAGATGGAGATCACACAATGACAGACGTTGAGAAGACGCTGAAGAGTTTTATGAAGCACTTCGGAGCACTCAATCGGGACATTCCGGACACGCGAAACGCGTTCACCGACCTGCTCAAGACTGTTCATGTTGACGGCGCATTGCCGGCGAAGTTCAAAGAGATCATATGTATCGTGGCGTCGATACTGGCGCCCTGCGAGCCGTGCATTGTCTATCACACGAAGAAAGCGCTGGAGGCAGGGGCCACCCGTGACGAGATCATGGAGGCCTGCGGCGTCGCGATAGTGATGGGTGGCGGACCGGCGGTCTCGCACATCTCTGTCGTACAGGATGCTCTGGATGAGTGGGCGCCCCGAAAGAAGAGATGAGAGTCAGTTCATGTCTGTAAAGAGCACTTTGATGGCCTTCTGACTCTCCATCAATTCAAAGCCTCGTTTCCACTCTGCCAGAGGCAATCTGTGGGTGATCAGTGGTCGCACATTAATCTGGCGTGAGGCCATCATCCTCAGGGTTGTGACCCAAGTTGATGGAAGTGTGCCCCACGTACCCAGAACGTGTAGCTCCTTTGTGACAATGTCGTCCATGTTGATCTCAATGGGCCGGCCCTGTAGTCCAATCAAGGCGATATAGCCGGTGACCTTCACGAACTCAAAGGCCTGACGTCTCGCTGGACCAGCACCGGATGCCTCCACCACAACGTCTGCACCCACTCCGTCGGTGTATTCCCGGATAATCTCTACGGCATCGTTGTGTGCTTGAACATCAATCGTGAGGTCAGCCCCCAGTTTCTCCGCGATGTCAAGGCGCCAGTGGTCCGAACTCACGCCCGTCACAATGACCTTCGCCGCGCCCATCGCCTTCGCAACTTGAACAGAGATGAGACCAGTGGTCCCCGGCCCCTGTACAAGGACCGTGTCACCCGGCTTAATCGGCGTTGACTCGACAAGAGTATGGACAACACACGCGGTTGGTTCAGCCAGTGCAGCCTCTTCTAGAGAGAGGCCTTGAGGCACCTTGTGTGCTATGTACTCGGGAGCTACCACATAGCGAGCAAAAGCGCCGTTAGCCCGCGCCACTCCCAAGATTCGCTTGTCGGGAGCTGTACAACGATTCATGTGGCCGGTCTTACAATGGTAACATTGACCACAATACGCCGTGGCGGGCCCCACAACTTCGTCCCCAACACGGAGGTGCTCGACTCCCTCGCCGACCTCAACGACACGGCCTGAGTACTCGTGCCCAAGAATTACCGGGGGCATATAGTAGGCACTGTCATGCTTGATGTGAACATCTGACCCGCATATGCCAGCAGCAGCAACCTCCACAAGAATCTCGCCCGGGCCAGGTCGAGGATCAGGCACCTCCCGGAGCTCGAGATTGCCAACGCCTCTAGCTGTCTTCATCAGTCCTCTCAATCGGCCAGACCTCGGCCGAGGCTTGTACGAGGACCTATAGAATCTTGTGGCATGTCGGCCAATGCTACAGGAGTTCAAGGAGTGATGGCGGCTCGTTGCCTTGGTCTACAGCCTGAACCTTATAATGCAAGCCCTGCTCAGCACGCAGGCGGGAGGCTGTGTGGGCACCGACAAAACGCTTGCGAACACCAGCATTCCGACCCTGCCAGATATAGATCGACTTTGACTGTGCGTCAACAATACAGTAGACCTTGTCAGGCTGCAGACTCTCTTGTGTGAGGTCGACAGTGTGGGATGTGCCATCATCCCGCATCTCAAGCGCTTGGGTCAAGGTCGTCACTCGCCGTTCTTGTTCCTGGTTGCGCCTCTATTAACTGTGATGTTTTCGGGGTATTATGCGCTGGAAACACTGTGCGCGACGCAACCGCGATTCTACCATGCCGTCAAACTCGCGATATATAATCTTGTACCTTCCGTGGCTTGATCACAGCCGCTCCAACGTGGCTCTGACGGTTGCGCCACAATAGGAACATCTCGCCTCCAATGGGCCCACCCAGTCTATTCCCTCTGGAGAGAGAGCGGCACCACACGACGGACAACTAGACGGTAGTCGTACCGTTCGGATATCGGGTCCGTCGGATCGTACGCTTGCTGAGGATGGCACGGCAAAAGAAGGTGCCTGCATGACAAAAGAGGACGGTGTAGGCAGACTCCTCTGACTGCGGCAAATCTTCCACATCACCAAAATCGTGATGATGAATATGATGATGGGAAGTATCATCATCAAAACAACTACTGTGCCATAGAACGGCCCAAGAAATGGGAACGGTTCAAACGGAAACTGCACACTCTTTGCTCCTAGACCACACAGGTCTGCGGGGCAGAACTCAGCATCGTCTTATTATCTTTGCCACAATCAGCAGCGGTGCTGATAGCCCACGGCCATCTTCTCGATACAAGTATTAATGGAGGGGCACATACGTGTGCCAGTCTACCTCTTAGTGAGGAGAGGAATAGTGTCAGAGCAGAGCGTCATCCAGAAAATAAGTGGGCTTGACGACAGTGAGATGCAGGTCTACTCCCTCGTACTATCCACCGGCAACGTGACGACTGGCGACATCGCACTCATGAGCAACATGGACTTGGATGAGGTCGAGGGGATAGCCACATCGTTGGAACGCAAAGGGCTTCTGATTGCCCTCTCGGGAATAGTACCGCGCTTCCAAGCTGTCGCGCCGTTTGAGGACCTTGCCAAGGAACTACGGGAAGTTGGTCAGAAGATCGAGAGAGCCCGTGAGGACCTGAGAAAACAGGTGCAAGAGGCCTCGTCACGTGTGCGTGAGGC
>QMYR01000178.1 GCA_003662765.1 Candidatus Thorarchaeota archaeon | reverse complement strand
TGATGTACTTTGGAGGAATCCTCTGGCTCTCGTCCGTGGTTCAGGGCCTTCGATTCGACCTCAGTTTTCCCCTCATACAGATTGGATTTCTCGTGTTTGTCTATCTGCTCGCGGGCTACTTTGCGGCGCAGAAACCAATCTACGATGCCGTCCACGAGCTGCCCATAACCACCCTCAATCCCCAGGTCGGAACAAGGGTTCGATCAGCGGGTTACTTGGACTCATTCGGCCTGTCGTTTCGTATTGCCACAAAGGTCACAGGCCGTCGCATTCGGGGCTCACGCCGAACACTACTCTCGTTGTTCTTGAGTATCGCTCTGGCTTCGATGCTTTGGGTCGGAGGCGGAATCGTTCACACGACAACAGGGAACTATATCAACCAGTCAATGGGCACGAATGTAGTGGCCGTGGGCAACCCTACTGTTCTCTCCCAGTACTATCAGGCCTACTCGCTCAACGGTGAGCCTCTAGATGGAAACACAACCCTTGTCAACTCCTCATACGTGATTCCAACCGCTCTTATCGATGAGATAGCAGGTCTGGGATATGTGACAGCAGTCGATCAGAGGCTCGTTGAGTGCACGAGAGTGCAGGAAGGGCCCGGCATCGTATGGAATCCCACCCTTCAGCAATGGGAACACATAGGCGATGACCGCGAGGGCGTGGCACTCCTCATTGGTATCGACTGGGACCACACGATATCGACTTGGTACTACGAGGGGGATAGGATTAATGCCACGAACCAAGCATGGATTGGTGGACAGATGGCCAACACCCTCTATGAGGACCCTCTGGTGCAGACGCTTCGTGTGAAGGGGGCATCATTCGAGATCCGCGCCGTTGCCTTTGACATAGCGAATGGCGGGATGGTTGCAATACTGCCTCTCTCTGCCATGATGAGTCTGTGGGGAGTCAACGGGCCCAATCTGCTCCTAGTTCAAGTGAAACAGTACACTGCGTCTGCTGTGAGTCAGATTGAGGAGATTGCTCATCAATATGGGCTGGATATCTATCGTCAGCAGTCAGTCCTCGACGAGAACATTGCGGTGGTCGGAAGCATCTGGTATCTGCTCCAGCCGCTACCTGTCATGGCTCTTCTCAGCGCGTTCCTCGCATTGACCAATTACCTGATGGTTGCAGTCTTTGGTCGCTTCAGAAACTATGTGATTATGCGCTCTATTGGGGCGAAGCCGTCGTTCATCGCCAAGACCATTGCGGCAGAGGGTATCCTCACGGGCTTCAAGGCAGGAGTACCAGCAATCTTGGCCTCCATACTATTCAGCGTCTATCTCCTCGTGCCCGAAGCGGCCGTGCCCTCTGTACTGTACATACCGCTCTCCGCCATGCTAATGATGGGCGCACTTGTTGTTGTGTCAGTACTGGCTGCAATCCCAGTCTACCTCCTATTCATGAGCAGGATGGACATGAGAGTGTCGGAGTTCTCGGTCTGACGGCAACGTTCTTTAGACAACAACCGAGCAGCGTTGCTCGAGGTGCGGACCATGCCCGAGTCTGTTCAAGAAGAGGAGTTCTCCATTCACTGGATCGAAGATGTCCTTCAGAGAGTTCTTGAGCGCGATGTGGATGAGTACTTGCTCTCAGCAGGAAAGAGCCCCAGTGGTAGTATACATGTGGGTATTCTGAGGGAGCTGATAATCTCTGACGTGATCAAGCGTCGACTTCTCGACTTGGGCAAGAAGGCACGCACCATGTTCGTGATTGACGACTACGATCCTGTGCGTTCATTCCCACCGGGGACCTCACTCTCACTCGACGAGTGGGTTGGCATCCCCTACTCTGACGTTCCTGATGAGTTTGGGTGCTGCGAGAGCTACGGAGCACACTATGCGAATGAGCTGATTGAAACATTTCCCAAGTTTGGCATCGACCCTGAAATAGTCTGGACATCAAAGCTATACAGGACTGATGCGATGATAGAGGAGGTACGCACATGCCTGAGGGAAACCGAAACTATCCGCGAGATCATGATAGAGTATGTTGCTCGCGACTTTAGTCCTGAGCAGCGTGCGCAGTATGTCGACTCCATGAAGAACTGGTACCCCGCGTCGGTGGTGTGTCCCGAGTGCGGGCGGCTCCAAGCAGGAGCCAAGGGTTCCATTATGCCCAACAGAATAACCGCTTACGACCCTGATACCGATGCTGCGTCTTTCAAGTGTCATTACTGTGGGTTGGAAGACACCCGACCTCTCAGTCAGCTTCGAGTCAAACTCACGTGGCGAATCGATTGGCCTGCGAAGTGGCACCTGTTCAGGGTCACGTGTGAACCAGCAGGAAAAGACCACTCGGTGAAAGGTGGCTCATACGATACCGGCCTTGAAGTATCGCGGAGAGTCTTCGGATGGGAGGGGCCGGTCAAGGTTCCGTACGAGTGGGTTCAGATTGGAGGTCGCGACATGACGACCTCCGAGGGCATAGTGTTTACGCCACGCTCATGGCTGCGAATCGCTCCGGCCTCGCTGTATAGATTCCTCATGCTCAAGACAGACCTGCAGAGAACAATCAACATTCAACCTGACCGGATTCCCGACCTCGTGGATCAGTACGATCGATTTGAGAGGACCTACTATGCTTTGGAAGATGCGGATTCCGACCGAGAGAGGCTTGCGAGGCTCCTGTATCCACTATGCGAGGCTCAACCGGTTCGTGAAGAATACGTTCCAAAGCTCTCATTCAAGTTTGCTGTGGTCATCTCCCAGCTGGAGGAGCTGCTTGGTCACGATGTTGTCGTTCAGCGTTGTGTTGAGGCGATGAAACGTCAGTTCGGGGTTGAGAGTCTGCCTGATGAATCGATGAGCAACATCGAACAGCGTCTGAAGATGGCTCTCAATTGGGTGCGAGAGTACGGGACCAAGCGGGATCGGGTTGAGGTACCCCCTGAAGTCCCTGCTGCAACACGACAGACTCTAACTGACAAGGACAAGGAGTTTCTCTCCGTAATGGTCGAGGCGCTGCGAAGAGGACCTGCCAGCGATGAGGACATTCAGGCTGCTGTGTTCGAGGCCGCACGCAGTGTGGGTCTGAAAGAGAAGCGGGCCTTCGTTGTGATGTATCGGCTCTTGATCTCGCGAAAGTCTGGTCCCCGACTTGGGCCATTCATCAATCTGTTGGGGCGGGAATGGGTTGCAGACCGCATTGCGAGTGTCCTGTAGATACGGTTTCAGGTGCCAGCTGCGGTCGCAACACCTTTATTAGTGCGGCCAAGACCGGCCTTCGCGGCCCCACAGGCCTGGACCCGTGGTCACAATGCTTGGTCGCTTACGAGAGAAGTATCAGAGGGCGATGGCACCCGTAGGTCGTGCACTGGCACGAACAGGAATCACGCCGAATGCCATCACCATTCTCACGCTGATTGTCGCAGTTGTCAGCGGCTATCTCTTCTATGTCGGATCGTTGCTACTTGGTTTCATAATGATGGCTCTGACTGTCATACTTGACATGTTTGACGGGGCAGTGGCTCGCGCAGCGAACCTCTCCTCCAAGTTCGGGGCCACCCTTGACCACACCCTCGACAGGTATGCCGAGTTCTTCTTTATGTTCGGGCTCATGGCTGGTCCCGCGGGACCAGTTGGCATTCCGTGGTGGCCTTATTCGACGGGCGACACATTCATTCCTTGGACTTGGGGTTTCATAGCCCTCTTTGGAATGCTAATGGCAAGTTTCACACGGGCAAAGGCTGAGTCTGTGGGAGGGCTGGATAGATGTACGGTTGGTGTGGCCGAACGACAAGAGAAACTGCTCCTTCAGTTTGCAGGAATCCTTCTACTGGCTCTCTCGCCAACAAACATCTGGATGGACATCTTGAATCTGTTTCCCGAAGAAATCGCACAGTTCTTCGTGTTGCTGCAGATAACAAACATTCTCACAGTGTGCATTGTTGTGGTCGCCTTGCTATCTCATGTGACTGTGATACAACGTCTTTGCTATGCTCATAAGATGATTACCGACTGAGTGGATGGTTTCGACTATGTACGACCTCGTGGTGCTTGGCAATCCCCTAGTCCGACTGAGGACTGGCAACAGCCCCGCACCTGCGATTGTAGGGCCAAGCATCACAACTGCCTCTGTGGCCGCTCGACTGGGCGTGGAAGGGACTGTCATCGTGGGTGCCATCTCGACGGAGTGGCGCACGCAGGCTGTGAGCGACTTGGACCTATACTCAATCCCCGAGCACGTATTGCTCAAGGCAGACCGGTTGTGTTCGGCAGAACTCCCCACACCCAGTGGCAGTACGATTCAGCTAGCCATTGCACCCACGCACATTCGCATCAGGGATATTCCTGCGGAGTTTCTCAGTACTCGCATGGTGGTGCTGTCACCATTTGCAGGAGAAGTCGACGATGAACTTATCGAATGGGTCTCTTCGTCTAGTGATGCCACCGTGATTTGGGATCCGAGCTTCTATCGCGTTACCAATGGTCGTGCCATTCACACTGTCATGGATTCCTCCGAAGCCCGCCGCACCCTCCGGCTTGTGGATGTCGTGGCACTGCACCAGAGTGAGTGCCAGTATCTGGTGGGCGAGGATGACCCGCTAGTGGCTGCAGAGCTGATGGTAGAACTCGGTGCCGGAGCCGCAATCGTCACGCGAGGTGACCAGGGTAGCACGGTGTACGAGGGGCGCGACTTCTTGGTTGTGCCAGCCTATCCAACGGGCACGAGCGGAAGATGCTGGACTGGAGCGGCATTCGTGGCAGGCATGGCCAGTGCGCTGTTGGCTGAACAGCCTCTCATCAAGGCTGTGGCGCTTGCCTCCAGTGTTGCAAGCGTGTTTGTAGAGCAGAAAGACAGGTATGCTCCCCTAGATATGAAGACCATCAAAAAGCGCCAGAGGCACATCATGAGCCAGATTGAATTTCGATAATTCCCAGCCTACTCGGTCAAATCAAATACCTTGTTGAGTGTGTCTATGAGGAATGCCTTGGCTTCCCGCATCGCCTGACTTCCGCGCTCCGTTATTCCGTAGTATTTCCTCGGGGAGTCGCCTTTCCGTTGTTCCTCGATGAGGCCATCCTTGACAAGGCGGTAGATGATTGCATACCCGCTGACCGTGGCCGGAGAGAATCCAAATCTCTTGCTTACAAGTTCCTTCAACTCGTAGCCGTAGTGGGGTCGCTCCTGCAACAGTCTCAGAATGTATATCCAAAGCATCTCCTTGGTCAGCTTGTTGACTAGTCTGCCTATCGCCTTCGGCCTATCCCTTTCTTTCAGACTCTTCACCGTCGGCATGGTTCACGTCATCCTTTCGAACTCTGAGATTACGGTTGAGATGCAATGACTGCTGAGCATGCTTCTCCTGCCCAATGTTAGTCTTGGAATGTTGAACTCCTCGACCACACTTTGTGCCACAGAATCGAGGCCCACATGGTCTCCGAGCATAAAACTGTTCTGCGCCGCGGTTCCCATATCGAATGCCGTACGGAATGGATACCCGCTCTCCTCAAGGACCCAGACTCTCGAATCAGAGTGCGTCATCAACTCTCTCACTGTGTCGTGCAGATTACATTGGCCCACTGTGACGAAGGGAGCTGGGTTTCCCTGCAACGCATCGCGTATCACCGTTGCCCACGCTCTCTCTCCCACTGGCAGACGCTCGCTTGGATAATGAAAGACCATGCGTACGGTATTGCCAAGTACTGCCACCACCTC
>QMYR01000177.1 GCA_003662765.1 Candidatus Thorarchaeota archaeon | reverse complement strand
TCCTACGGATGGCAGCATGCCAATAGTATACGAGCTCAACACCACGGGAAGTTCCGCCACCTCAGTCCTTGGCCGCTACCATCACATAGTGTTCAGAGGCCACATCACAGAGGATGTGCAACCAACCAGTGGAGAGAGGTCCATGCCGATGTACCTCGATTCGCGAGTCTACTCCGCGGACGGGAAAGAGCTACCGATGTATCAGTGGCTACCATTCTTCAAGAGCGACGACGCCTCATACAAGGCCTTCTTTGAGCTGGCTGTTGAAACACCGGTCGCTGTTGTGCGGCTGATACCAAAGGGTGAGCCGTATCGTCCGAACTGGATGTTCGCTACGGATCACAACAAGACATTCTTGGTCAAGGCTCGTCTGCAGGGTGGCGCATCCTATGCGAGTGACATCGACGGTGTCGCATTCGTCATGCGTGGATGGCAGGACACATGGGGCGAGGACAACTTCACCTCATGGAGTCAGCACTCTGATGTCGAAGTCTGGGTGAAGGCGGACCCAACCGGGAACTTCGAAACCATTGTGTACAACTATACGCAGAGGACACAGTACGTCTACGGTGACACTTGGGAGTGGCAATACACAGAGGTGTTTCCAGGGTATTGTGACTGGCAATACGTCCACACGACCTCTTGGCACTGGGAAACTCTTACTTGGGACTTTGAGGCCGGCAATTGGACAACCGATTGGGTACCATATCACAGCAACAAGACAATCATGAACGTCAACTACGTCCTCGCGAGTAACCTGACATACTCCGTGATTGGCAATGACCTCAGCGTTGTGTTTGAGGTTACTCCCACCGACTCTATGCCCGAGCTTGAGTGGGACTGGGATTACTACTTCGCCAATTTGACTTGGGTCACGGACTACGAGAGCGGATGGGGTGAGCACACGGTTGTGGGCTGGACACAGGACTATGTGTTTAGCTATCTCAATGGCTCTCAGCGCGTTTACGTGGATAGGCCCTACAAGAGCCCAGTGATGAGGAACAACGACACCGACGCAATCTATGCGGTCAAGACCGAGCCGTTCATTGACATTGGCGGCCAGAAGGAATACGTGAAGTCCATCTACGCGAAGGACATGTACGGCACTTACCGTGAGATGTGTGTATTCAGTTACTGGGATCCCAACGGTTACGATTCGTACACAGGCACCTACACTGGTGCTTGGGTGTACTACTATGAGCTCACCAACGGGACAAGGATAACGATTGAGAGCAGCCGCAAAGCAACAATATACAACATTACTCTGGCAGATGGCAGGTGGTTCCTATCGGTCGCCAACTACACGTACGGGCAATGGTGGAAGCCGGGCTATCAGTACATGATGGCTGTCAATGGCAGCGTGATTTCTCTGCCTGACTCCGACTGGACCAACTACAACTCGACACTGTTCGGCGAAACGTCCGTCGAACACGTCGGTCTCGTTTCGATAGCTAACGGAACTCACATGGTGTATATGGCCACGGAACCTATCTGGGTGGGCGACCACTATGTCATGTACGTCAACGGGACCTGGGACGCGTATGATGTGTGGCAGGTTTACAACCCGGAGTTGGATTGCTATCTCTGGTCATACTTCAACACCACAGATGGTGCCAGGTACTGGTTCTATGAGAGCTTCTGGCCAGACCAGCTGTTCTGGGGCAACGACACGGGTGTTGACACGACGGTGATGTATAGGTACACACGCTACTACGCTTATACCACAATTCACGGTGTCGAGTACGAGCTCCCATATCCGGGTGCCGAGGTATGGAGCGAGTACGATTTGGAATACGTTACTCCGAGGGACTACAAGGTTCTCATCAATGGCACATGGTACCCCACCATCCGCAATGGGACCGCACGCTACTACAGTGCTGTACCAGACCCCAATCACTCTACAGACTACATGTACCCAGTCTTTCTTGCCAACGTTGACGGAGTAAATGTGACACTCACTCTGCTCGGCAATGACGTGGCATGGGAGCCGTGGAACCCGAAGGATGACTATGAGTATCCGTGGGGTACGGTCGCGAATGGGTCACTGCACATTCCAATGCTGAACTTCACGGGTTGGAGGGTGGCCTATGGCCACAGAGATCCCTTCACACGTGAGTTCATGATTGATGGATGGCTCAACGTGACCACCGGCTGGTACAACGACCAGGGTGACAAGGGTATCACCACTGACGGTGAGAATCAGCAGGTCTGGACCGACGACGGTCAGGTCTTCAACTATACCGAGTGGGAACGTGGATACTTCTACAACGTCACATTGGCCAATGGCACGTTCTTCTACACCACGAGACCAGGACTATGGGACTATAGCGCCTACAATGAGACCACGGAGCGCTGGGAATACTACTACTCCTACACATGGGACATCAACGGGTCTCTTGTTGTGGTCTACAACGAGCCCGTTGTTGAGGTCACGGTGCTATACCCAGACAACATGAATATGTCCCACTACTTGTTCCAGGGCTACTGGTACCCCAGGGCCTCGTATTCGGTCATGCACCCAGATCCGAACATGGGAACAGACTACGTAGACACAATCCTCGTTGAGACCGCCTACGGTTTGACGAACGGTACTTACACGTACGAGATCTACGCTATCTACATGGACGACCGGCTTGAGTTCTTCGTCCCGCGATTCAACTTCACACTCAGTGGCATGACCTACAATATCACGGGTTACTATGAGCCAATCTACAAGGCTCACAAGGTGTTCGGCTTTGGCAAGAAGCTGGACTACAAGCCGCTGCCCATCACGGCTGTGAGAGAGCAGTACGTCATCGTTGTGGGCACGCCCAAGTGGGGTATGTGGGACATTCAGACCTGGGCTGTCGATCCGGCAACGGGTGCACTTGACTTGGACGGAGATCTGAAGACGAAGAATGACCAGTACTACGTGCGCAACTCGTTCGAGAGCACAGACATGTACAACGTCACCGAGCAATACCTCCAGGTCTCCATCATGTGGGAGCCGAACAAGACCCGCGTGGGAGACGAGTTCTACGTTGATTCATACACCGGTCTTGTAACGGTGAACTGGACGTACTACTGGGCAGACAACTACTACTGGTTCAATGCCAGCACAGGTGCACCTCTGACCCCGGCCGAGTTCGCCAAGGTCAATAGCACTATATTTGACAAGGATGGTGTACCGCGACCGGGATACTGGGGTATCTCGTGGATGGCACAGAACTTCACCTCCCACGACTTGAAGAAGCAAGCCGAGGAGGAGGGCTGGGACTGGGCCATCCAGGACTCACAGGAGTGGAGCTGGATCTGGTGGCAGATGTCAGAGCACTATGGCTCTGAGATGCCCAACGGCACCTTCATGTCCGTTGATGTGTGGTACGAGTACGCAGGCATCTTCGCATGGAACGACACCAATGGCAATGATGTGATGGACTTCGATCCGGCCGATATAGCCAACTCGGAGGCCACACACTACTGGCTGCCTCAGAACTTCGACGGCGTGACCTTCACGACGCCCAACGGCAACGCTGTTGGAGACGCGTACTGGGACCTCAACGCCACCGTGCCCTTCGGTGTGACCTTTGAGAACATCACAGGCATGGTGTTCCCGTTCGGCTCGTACAGCTACTTCGACTGGTACCAGGGACCGATGGCTGGGAGCGACTTCGCCAAGTTTGACGAGCGTCCCACAAAGGCCAACGTGACAGAGTTCAACATCGGCGTGCAATTCCACGGGCAGCTCAACAGCACAGGCATGAACCAAGGCATCGTCAAGTTCAACCTGACGATGGGCGACTGGAACCTTGATGCTCCTGGTGGAAGGAGTGTGCTGACCAACCGCAGCCTTGGCATTGCCTTCTACACCGATGTCTTGATGGTTTCCGAGAACGGCGTGCCACTGAATGCGACCTATCTCGGTGACAACAACCAGCCGCTCACCAACAACCAGACCACGCCCTCTGCGAACTACACGCTGGCTGCGGAGGCGGCACAGGTCGCCTCAATGAACTTGGGCGGACAGCACTACATCTGGGCCAAGAACAAGAGCGCTAACTACACTACGGTGGACGCGCAGACGGTACCGGTCGCGGCCTTTGAGGCTGCATATGCGTCCGAGGCCGGGTTTACAACGACCCCATTTGCCATCTCAACCACGCAGTTCTACACCCTGATCAACTTCAAGTGGTGGGACGGCTATGCGGTCAGTGTTGACCCGGTGTTCGTTGGCTACTCCTCGTCGAAGGGTGTTACGGACACCGAACCGCCAAGCATCGACTCTCTCAGTACCGAGATGCGCTTCGTCGATGGCAAAGAGCGCCTGTACTTCGAGGTGACAGCGACTGACGAGGGCGGCTCCGGCATCATGGAGGTACGCGTGGTCAACCTGAATAACACGGCTTCCGGGAACTGGACCCTCGACTACAACGGCGACACGAAGACATGGACCGGCTACATAGAGATGGATGGCACGACACCGTACACGCAGGAGTACCGCATTGAGGTCATTGACTATGCAGGCAACTGGGTCGCCTCAGAGGACTACACTCACAAGTTCTGGAACGACCCCGATGCCCCCACCATGACGGGTCTAAGCGCAGTGCCCACTGACTCGTCACAGTCCTCCATCTTGATCTCTGTCAGTGTGGAGGATGTGGGCGCATCCGGTGTGGACCGGGTCGAGGTGTACATCATCAACACCGATGAGCGCATCACCATGACCTACAATGCTGGAACCGGCAAGTACGAGGCGACAGTTTCACGGACGAGCAACTTCGCGTACGAGCTTGCCTACAAGATCTACGCCTATGACCGCGCCGGTAATGTCAAGGTGTCAACGCAGCTGAAGTTCTACTTCAAGGACGCAATGGCTCCGGTCATTGACTCTGTGAAGATGACCAAGGGCGATTCCGGCGGTCTTGAGGTGTTGAACGTCCAGGCGACCGTCAGCGACGTGGGTGGCTCTGGTCTGGCCACAGTGCAGCTGACGTACGTCATCAATAGTACGTCTACCACTGTTGACATGACCTACGACTCCGCCGATCACGTCTGGAAGTACACGATACCGAACCAGCCACCGGGCACCTGGGTGCACTTCACCATCACCGCTAGCGACAACGAGGGCAATTCGGTGACGAGTAGCGAATACAGCTACCAGTTCACACCGGCGGCTGGTCAGGACTACCCGCCAAGCTTCGGCACAGTGTCAATCACGCCGCAGCACCCGACGCCGTCGGACGATGTCAACGTGACCGCGACTATCACTGATGACGGGACAATTGTCAATGCCTCAATCTACTACACGATTGATAACGCCACTTGGGTGCGTGTTTCCATGACCCACAGCGGTACGACGTACTGGGGTATCATCCCGGCACAGCCCGATGGTACAACCGTGACGTACTACATTGAGGCATACGACAACGCTGATCAGAGGTCGGTGACCGCGAACTTCTCGTACACGGTCTCAGGTGCGGTTGACAATCCACCGACGATCTCAAGCGTGTCAATCGACAACCCCTCCCCAACATCGTCCGACTCGGTGACCGTCACGGCTGTCGTGAGTGACGACCATGGCATACAGAACGTGACACTGTACTATCGTGTCGGCAGTGGCGAGTGGGTGGCTGTGTCAATGACGAGCAGTGACTCCTCCACCTACACGGGTGTGATACCTGCGCAGCCTGACGGCTCTGTTGTATCGTACTATGTCCGGGTGTTCGACACTGCTGGACAATACACAGACTCTGGTGTCCAGAGCTACAC
>QMYR01000176.1 GCA_003662765.1 Candidatus Thorarchaeota archaeon | reverse complement strand
TTGCGCCATCTTCTCTCTAAACCGACGTATCTGCAACCGCGCAGGGGTGTCATCCGCCACATAGAATACACCAGACTTGTCCCTAAAGAACTCGACCAGGAGACGCGTCTTCCCAATCCTGCGACGACCGTACAACACAATGAACCGGGGGCCTCTTCGCGACCACTCCTCATCAAGTACCGCGAGCTGCCTTGTTCTGTTAACAAAGTGACTAATCACGATTAGTACTAATTTAGATTAGTATATAAACGCTCCCACACAGGGAACCCTCTTACTGATGCCATCAGCACTCTCCAGCTCCGATCGCGGGGCGCGAAATACCAACCACAACAGAGTCGGAGCAGGCGGTCCAAGCGCATTCACGCCGTTTGCAATCCATCTACCTCAGTGGAACGGCAAGGTGTAAACACGATGCAGGCTGCTTGAAACCGCAAGCTGTGGTGTGTATGGAAACAAGACATCTCGGAAAGTGAGAGTCACAGAAGATGACCACTTTGCTGGAAGTGATTGAACATGATCTCTTCGGTGACTCTTGGGGAAAAGATCGTGGCGTCTTGCACCTAAGAGAGCTGTTTCTGAGGCGGCGGTGATCTATGGCTATAGTCCCGTCAGACTCGTGACGGTCCTTGCGCGAGGTGGGGTCTCACTCTCCCACATGACCATCTATCGCCTCCTCAGGAGGTCCGGGCTGATTCGGCCTCGGCGTCAACGGCGACGACAACGGTACAGGGCATGGTCCCGGGAATGTCCCAACGAACTCTGGCAACCGGACTTCAAGGGGCCGTACTGGAGGAATGGACGGCGTGTCTGGCGACTGGACGTACTTGATGACGCCAGTCGTTATCTGCTGGCCAGCGTGGAGTGCGAGAGGGCCAGTTCCCAGGTCGTGCTCGAGACCCTGGAGCGCCTCATCAAGAAGTATAGTCGACCGCTGCAGGTGCTGACAGACAACGGTGCAGTGTTCGTGTCTGTGCGAGGAGGACTGAGCGCCTTCCAGCGGTGGTGTATCACTAACGAAATCCGGCACATTCGGGCAAGGAGATGCCATCCACAGACGTTAGGGAAGGTGGAACGGGTGCACCGGACGATAGACGAGGAGAGGGAGCGGCTGGGGTTGGAGTTGGAGGAGTATATCGAGTACTACAACAATGAGAGGCCGCACACGTCCTTGTTGGGTCGGGTGCCGGGTGAGTTATACTGGAGTGAGAGAAGGATAGAGAGATGAGAGGGAGAAGATAGAAATGGCTGCGTCCCAAAAGTCATGTTACAAAGTCCTACATCTTCTGTGATTCCACAACCTCCTCGGGAACACAGAAAACCATATATGCATGTCCACGGCGCGCAAGTCCGTACAAAACGGGAGTTTCGTCGTGAGAAGAGATTGAGTGTATGTTTCGTCATGGAGAGTGCATGGCGATTCGTCGACATGGTCGAGTCTTGAAGTTGGAAACTCTTGTGCTTCTCGTCGCCGTGCTGTCCCCCATGTGGGTCATGCCGCTCTCGGCACCGATGGTGTCTGACGTGGTTGTGGTCATGCATCATGACAGTGCGGTGAGTACTGCTGTCCGGACAATTGTGGCAAATGGTCCGAATGTGGAGGTCGTGGAATATGGATCACTGGAGTACGCTCTGACCATCCATCGGGTAGTCCGAAGGGTCGTGTGGGTTTCACATGGTTCAGAGGACGGGATTCTTGCAGGTTCACAGGTGCTCAGTTGGCAGGCATTCAGTAGTAGAATCGAGATGACTCCGGGCAAGGATATCGTGTTGGCATGCAACTCGGCTGAGATCAATCAGTATGTATCCAAAGGCTCCGTACTCAGTTTCGGCGGAGCGATAGATGCTATCTTGGGAGGGCTCATTGCGTCTTTTGTCCTGTTCTCCTCTCCGGGCATGAGACGCAGTATTGGCACTGTCCAAGCTAGGTTTGTGAGTCGCTTGACAGACCTCTTCACTGATCCGGCTGCACCTATCTTTCTGCACTACACAGAGGGTGGTTCGCCACCTGCACCATCGCCTCCACCCACCTATGACTTCTACTACAAGGGCATCTATTGGGATGCATACAATATTGACCCCGATAATGAGGTGTTCTATGATCATCCTGACTATACGTACTACTACAAGACGATGGGCGTAGGTCCAGCACTTGGCTTCACCATTGATTGTTCCCACCCCAACTACAATGCTGGCGACTTTGGCATGAAGGTGGATCATGTTTCAAGAGCCACTGTAGAATTTTGGAAAGCGGGTGGTGTCGCATCACTTGGAGAGGTTCTACTAGGGTTTGTTACCTCTCTTATAGCATTGGGTATTGCGCTTGGTGTGATTACAGGAGGTACATCCCTTGCTATTGCTGCAGCCATCATAGGGGTGGTTGCAGCTGTCTTTGCCATAGCTGGTCTTACCGTCACGATACTTGCATCTACGATTCTTCCTGACGAAAAAGGTGCAGGCTGGGTATTCTACGAACTCCTTGGACAAGGTGAGATGCGAATGAAAATTGGTTGTGGATGGTGGCTTCACATAATAACCGACGGTTGTTCAGGTATTGCATGGCCAGAACCATGTGATGGCCACTATATCCGTAAATAGTACAAAGGAATGAACGATGTGGTACGGGCGAGGGAGATGATGGTTTGAACGAGCCGATAAACGAACAGACGCTTTCACAACGCCCCGCGGGAAGTCCGCAAGTCTTGATACTGTTCAACTGGATGTTCTTGTTGGGGTCCATTCTCGTATTCCTTGTTGCGGCACTACCATATCTTCTCTCGCCCTATGTCTATATCACCCACAATCCGGTAGATGATGCTTTGGTTGCCTTTCTAGGTAGAGCATATGTCAAACCCATGCTGTGTCTTTCTGCAGTCTTTGGTGGTCTGCTAGGTCTGATTCTTTGCGTTCCAATTCACCGATTGTATACCACAGTACTACGTGATCAAGCTGTTCGTCTTGGACTCTTGCGTATCTTGCTCATTTCGTCTGGCTCGTATCTCGGGTTTCTCTGGATAGTTGGACTACAAGCAATATGGAACCGTATTGTTCCTTATCCTAACACAGGGAATCTGATGGCTCTGTTTTTCACGCTTCCAGGAATCTCTTTCAGTATGGTCGTATCCTTCATCAATATCCTCGAATACCATAGAGCCAGTTGGCTAGCAGCAGAGAATGGTTTTTGCCTGCAGATTACCGCAATCAGACGTCGTAATGCCTCACGACTAGAGCTCGTTCCACTCCGTGATACCTCCTCGAACTTGTCGTCCATCGATTCCATTGATATTTGCTGAGTATTTTGTATCTTCCAGTTCTTGAGGAATGGGGATAGTCCAGATGGAAAACAGTCCTGAAGTTGCTTGTGCCTCAGAACTGCTGGTCAAGAATCTGGACGGTTATGGGAATGGTCCCCTCAAGGGACATGTAGACATCTCCAACCATGATCCTGCAGCTTTCATTCCTCTAGGGAGCCTGTCCATTACATCTTCAATACAGCATATGAGCCCATGCGCGGCATCAGGATAGAAAGAACCATTGCAACTATCGATGACCTGCATTCTGTTCTGGTTCGCAATCATGCAAGTGTACTGATAGTGGTTGGACATGGCACACCAGACGGACTGGCAGAAGGATCTGGATTCCTTGCCTGGAGCTCACTGGCCGCCGAAATTGGAAGAACAGAAACTAGGCTACCTGCAATTCTATCATGCTATAGCTCAACAATCCAAGAATACCTGCGCTCGGCAGTAGGATTCGATGGAGAGATTGATGCAACTCTTGGAGCCATCGCACTTGGTGCTCTTGTGGTTTCTCTGTTCAATGGAAAAGCTTCAGACATGTCTACCTGCTCTGTGTGATTGTGATCTTCAGTGTGGTTGACAACCTGATAAGCCGTGCAACCGCCCTCTTTGACGTTTCCAAGACACTGTCCGACTCCTTGCAGAGAACCCTCACACTCTGGAACATTTGTTGTTGGACAGTGGATTGGAGCATGTGGCTTGGAGAAGCCTAGGTCCTGACCTAGAGAGGGAAGAGTGTTGCAGCGTACCGGAAGGTGAATGGCGAGTGAACAATGCGAAAGATGAGGAGATGAGAGTTTCAATCAGTACCGGCGCCCTGCTGGAACTGCTACTCAAGACCGTCCTGATCTGTGTGTTCTATCTGCTGCCGGTAGCCGCTCTGTACCTGGCTCAGGATAGCCTCATCTCAATGTTTGGTCCTCCCAGTCCTACAAGCGAACCATACCTCGCAATCGTGGGCTTGCTTGTGATCTGGTATCTTCCGGGTAGTATCTTACTACTACCGCGTTTGGGCAGGCGTATCGAGAACTACGTAAGACCAAGGTATTCTCTTGGAGAACACAATAGGTGATCCCTCCTGCGGTATGAGATACAGGTCTGGAGGTCTGTGGGTCAAAGACACATACATGAGGATGATCTGGTACACAAGCAAGCATGATTGGTGGGTAAAGGACAGAGCTAGTCAAGAAGCGGCAGCGTTGACCAGAGGAATGACGGCCTAGACGATGTGAATTGAGAGTAATAGAGAAGCAGGCACAATGTGGACTACTATGAGAAACATGACTCCGTGAGGCCCATCTCAATGAACTTGAAACAATGATGGCGGCCAAGTCGCGGTCTTGTCCGTTTCCGAGGGGACTGTCAAGACTGTCTACATACCTTGTACCCGAATTGAGCCGCAGCCTTGATCACTGGGACTGCCAGACGCCGCTTGCGCATAACCATTTGCGTTCCCTCTGAGGGACAAACGAGTACGGTGAAGGTTCACCGGAAACGCTTTTCGCCTGCCGTGCCGGTGGGTGTTCGAGGCTCAATGTCATGAAGCGCCGCTGGAGGATTGCGACCGAGGAGGAGATCAGGTCTGGAAAGACCACAGACACTTACTTTGACCGCACCGTGAAGATTCTTCGTGCGGAGAACGTGAACCCGTACGTATACGCGGAGGTAACCGTGTCAGCCATGCCGGGTGGCACAAAGTGGGGAGTACTCGCTGGTATCAACGATGTACTGGAGCTCTTCAAAGGTGTAGATGTGGATGTGTGGGGTCTGCCTGAGGGGACACTGTTCTGGCCCAGAGCGCCATCTGGTGTGAAGACACCTGTACTGGCAATCCAGGGGCATTACGCAGAATTTGCCGCGCTGGAGACCCCAATGCTCGGGTTCTTGTGCCACACCTCAGGGATGTGCACCAGAACAGCGCGAATTCGAATTGCAGCCGGAGATAGGACTCTACTGTCGTTCGGGGCCAGAAGAACACATCCCGCGATAACACCGCAGGTAGAGTATGCCGCGTATATTGGTGGGTGCGATGGTGTCTCTTGTGTGCTTGGTGCTGAGTTGTTGGGCCTCAAGCCTACAGGGACAATGCCGCACGCACTAATCATCGCTTTCCAGGACCACATCAGGGCATGGCAGGCCTACGACCGCGACCTCCCAGAAGAAATCCCGCGTATCGCTCTGACAGACACATATCTCGATGAGGTGAGAGAAGCAATCCTTGCAGCGGAGAATGTAGCCAGACTGGATGGCGTCAGGCTCGACACCACAGGAAGCCGACGCGGCAATTTCAAGAGGATCATTCAAGAGGTGCGATGGGAGCTGGATGTGCGAGGCTTTCATGACGTCAAGATCTTCGTGAGCGGCGGCCTGAACGAAGAGTCGCTCATGGACCTCCGAGATGCACCTGTTGATGGTTATGGCGTAGGAGGAGCAATCAGCAACGCACCAAGCATAGACTTCGCCATGGACATTGTTGCAATCATGAGCGATGGCGAGTGGGCCCCGTGTGCGAAGAG
>QMYR01000175.1 GCA_003662765.1 Candidatus Thorarchaeota archaeon | reverse complement strand
TCCAGCTGGATAATGTCGACCTTGTCGTGCTCTCGACCGGTGTTGTCCCACCAAAATCAGCGAAGAAGCTTGCCCAGATATTGAATCTGAGCCAGTCGCCTGACGGGTTCTTATTGGAGGCCCATCCAAAGCTCCGTCCTGTCGATAGTTTCAATGATGGCATCTTTGTCGCAGGGATGGCACAGGGTCCAAAGGACATTCCGGACACAGTCGCTCAGGCGAAAGCGGCCGCGGCTGGCGCGATGGCACTCATGGGGAAGGGCAAGATCACCATCGAGCCGTACTTCTCTGTAGTGAACGAGCAGAAGTGCTCTGGGTGTGCAGTCTGCGTGTCAGTCTGTCCGTACAATGCAATCAAGATTAACGAGCGCAACAAGGCGGAGATCAACCCTGCGGTGTGTAAGGGCTGCGGCACATGTACGGCCGCCTGCGCCAGTGGAGCAATAAAGTCGCAGCATTATACCGATGACCAGATTGAGGCCATGATCACGGAATACTTGTCGGGTGGTGTTGCCGAAACACCACTTGAGTGAGCCCCCGAGGCCTCCCGGCCATCACAACGGGAGAAGGCATGATGAAGGAAGTAGACCTTACCGTTGCACTCCTCGTAGGGGGGGACTCAAAGCGGTTCACTACTAAGAAGGCCTTGGCGCTCTTTCGTGGGCGACCCCTCATCCATCATATGCTGAGTATTGCCAAGCAACTATCACCACGAGTCCTCGTGGTTGCATCCAATGATGATCAGATCGAGAACCTGCAGAAGTACATTGGAGATGTGCCGACCGCCGTAGACCCCCAAGGGGGGCCGAGATGCGCCCTGAACGGGGCGGTCACTGCCTTTGAATACGCAAACACACGGTACACCCTGCTTTTGCCCGTTGACACGCCATTGGCTAGTGTACCTCTGCTAAAGACCTTGTACGAACTGGCGGGACATCATGGGGCCGTTGTGCCCGCATGGCCCTCAGGCTATGTCGAACCACTTCATGCTGTGTATCTGACAGAACACGCGTACGCAAGAGGTCTTGATGTGCTCGCTGATGGAGGCTGCAAGATGCAGGAACTACTCAACAGACTCTCAAATGTGCTATACGTATCCACATTGGTTCTGAAACAGTTTGACGGTGAGCTAAAGACATTCGCTAACATCAATACGGAGCGCGATCTCAGGAAACTGGAGAGAACGGCTGCAAGAGGCAGCTAGAGGGCCATGTTGAGATGCCTAATTCTGCATGTGCCCTCATGTCCCACCATGCACGGCCCATACGGGTCATCAGGCGTGCATCTCTTGCCAAAGAGGGGGCACTCCACGGGATCAATCATCCCCAAGATCACTTTGTGGCACTGGCATCCCGGCAAGATGTCAACCGACTCCATGGGCGGAAAGTCAAACCTCTTCCGGGCATCGTGCTGGGCGAAGGCATCACGAAGGTAGTATCCAGAGCCCTTGATCACTCCAAGGCCACGCCACGGTGCATCGTCAACATAAAAGGCATCACGCAACACCTTCTGAGCAGCGAGATTTCCCTCAGGACGAACAACCCGAGTGTACTCATTCTCTGAGTCTGCTCTGCCCTCCTCGATTTGAAGCAGAATCATTCTCACAGCCTCGAGAACATCGAGCGGCTCGAAACCAGCAGCAACACAGGGAACATGATACTTCTTCGCAAGAGGCTCATAGGCCATTGTGCCAATGATCGTACTGACATGACCGGGCGTGATGAATCCGTCTACCGCAAAGCCCTCTATGTTCATGAGAAGCTCCATGGCGGGTGGTATGACCTTCAGGGATGTGAGGATCGAGAAGTTCTCAGGGGGGCCGCGAAGAATCTCCACTGCAAATGTGGGTGCCGTGGTCTCGAATCCAGCGCCCATGAAGATGACTTCACGTTCAGGATTCTTGCGTGCAATCTCAACTGCCTCATTGATTCCGTACACGACACGGACATCTGCACCCTTCATTCGCTCTTTTGCCAACGATGAGTTGGTCGACGGCACGCGGACCATGTCACCGAATGTTGTGATTATGTGGCCTCGACGTGCCAGCTCGATTATCATGTCCACATCCTGCGCCGCACACACGCACACAGGGCAACCCGGACCTGCAATGAGTGAGATGTTATTAGGGAGCACGGCCCTGAGACCGTTGCTGCTGATTGTGTCTTCGTGGGTGCCGCAGACGTGAACGATGCGAACTATCTTGTCGGCCGCTAGCCGTTCGATTTCCTTGATGATTGCCTTTGCGTAGGCAGGATCCCTAAATCGTGCAAAGTCGAACATGATGCCACCGTGCCTTGGGGATTCGTACACATATTGCTCAATAAAAGAGGCGTGATATGAACACACCGGAGCCTCATGACACCAAGATACGCAGAGATCTCAGTGGGTAGTGCCTTGCCAAGCGTTTGACAAGTTCCCATCGTACAGCCCTTGCGGGGCGAAGGCCGATGAGGAACTCCATGGCGAGCCTACGCGCAACAGGATCCTCTGCTGCAAGCGAGCATGCTCGTTCCATGTTGTCTTTGGACCTGTAAATCAGATTGGACAGCCATCTCAGAACTCGTAGCTCACCGATGACCTCGTCCGCAATCCGACAGTCGTACTCCGCCACGTGGAGGGAGTTTCGTCGTTTCACTGCCTCAGCCACCACATCGGCTGCAATGATGCCGGACATCAATGCATAGTATATTCCCTCTCCTGTCACAGGCGACACAAGACCTGCAGCATCACCCACCATGATGCAGCGTCTTCGTGTCAGCCGGCCATCAGGAGGACCAAGGGGAACCCTGAACGCGGATCTCCCTGAGAGGTTCAGTTTCAGGCCCTTCGTCTGCTCGAGGTCGGTCGTGAATCTGTGCCACAGGTTTCTCAGGTCCGCCTTGGAACTCATCTTGGCTCCGACGCCGATACTGACCTCGTCCCTCTTGGGAAAGAGCCACCCGTAGCCACCCTTCACAGCACCAAGATACAGCTCGATGGCCGGCTGACCGGTTTCGGGGTCCATCGTGACGGACTCAACGATGTCAGGGGGGAGCTTGATGTCAGCTGCTATGCAAAGGCCCACGTAATCGGGTTTCCAGCCACGGCGCAGCCCCACCGCTCGCGCCACGACGCTGTTGACACCATCCGCGCCAACTACAAATCTTGCGTTGAAAGAATCACCCTCACCCAGTACCCGGATTCCAGAGCGCAACTGCTCCACACCGACGACTCTGACCCCTTCGAACACCTCGGCTCCCGCCTCACGGGCCTTTTCGAGAAGAAGATGGTCGAACCGTTCCCTGCGAACCATGAGACCCCGAACACCTGGGAGCACGCCCACAATGCGCTGGCCGTGGGGAGAATAGACGACTGCAACACCAATCTCACGCTCCAACGCCGAGTGTATGTCGAAGTCCAGTATCTCCCTCACTCGTGGGCTTACCGCACCGCCACACAGTTTCCGACGGGGAAAGGTCGCCTTGTCAACCACAGCCACATTCAGTCCCCTGAGTGCTGCCCGCCGGGCGCAGATGGCGCCACTAGGACCGCCGCCAACGACGACAAGATCATACATCCTGACTCACCGACTATGACAACAGCCATAAACTCTCTGACCGACTCGGTGCTTGGTGCGGTAAATGGGTACGGACAGAGACGCCACGGTCTGCCTGCTTACCACGGGCGGTACGATTGGCAGTATATATGACCCCGCCATAGAGTCGCTCAGGCCGGGACTCTCTGTGAAGGTTCTTCTGCAGTCGCTTCCGAAGGGACTCAGGCATGTCAACGTGATCACGCGGGAAATCTTCCAGCTCGACTCTGCCAATGCACAACCGCACCACTGGCAAGAGATTGCCACCGCCATCAAGAAGACGCACGATGAGTTCCCAGACCTTGATGGTATTGTTATCACTCATGGTACCGACACAATGGTGTACTCGGCCTCTGCAGTGAGCTTCATGGTACAGGACTTTGGCAAGCCGATAGTGTTCACGGGGGCTCAGATTCCACTTCACATCCCTTGGAGCGACGGGCCCAGGAATCTCTTGGACGCTATCCGGGTTGCTGCTTTTGCTGATCTGGGGGAAACCTGCATCGTCTTCAACGGAGAGATTCATCGACCCACGCGTACGAAGAAGATGCGCTCAGACGCGTACGATGCATTCGACTCTGTTGACCCGTCCCCCTTGGGAACACTGGGCCGTGACATTGTGCTGTTTGAGAGGCGTACTCAGCGGCACAATCTGGTGCCAAGATTTGACACACGGCTGGATGAACGTGTCTTCCTGCTGAAGGTCTTTCCGGGTCTTCCTCCTGAGGTGCTCTCAAGAATCGTAGACATGGGCTATCATGGGGTCGTGATTGAGGGTTTTGGGACCGGGAACATTCCCACTCAGGAGAAGTCCCTCACCGGTTCGATTCAACAGGCTGTTAGCCAGGGCTGTTTCATCGTGATAAGCTCGCAGTGTGCCTTTGGCCAGACAGACCTCTCTATCTACGCCGTGGGGCGTGCAGCAATGGAAGTGGGGGCAATGAGTGCGTACGACATGACCTCTGAGGCCGCCCTCGTCAAACTCTCATGGATACTTGGCCACACCCGAGATCCCATGCGTGTTCGGGAGATGATGATGACAGACTATGTTGGTGAGATGCCGATACTGGCTGGAGAGGTGGCCGTGGAGAAGGCGGAGTGAAGAGAAGAGAGGAGAGAATGGCGCCCGGAATGAGATTCGAACTCTGGCCGAACCAGACGCACAGACTGGTCCTCATGCCTCCCAAAGGGAGAGCAGCTGCCCGGTCGACAGGCCGTCAGATCGACCACCGTCTCCAGGCTGCCGCCGTAACCACTTGGCTATCCGGGCTCGTTCATCGAGTGATGTGTGAGTGCTTTTCAAGCTTTTTGCTCGTGCCAACACGAGTCATGTCTGACTGATGTGATAGAGGCCTACCGACGTTTGCGATTATCTCTTTGCTTAGAGCCTTGTGACATTCCGATTGGTAGGCCGCCCTTTGCGCCTCTGATCCCGGGCGAGTAGGAGTAGTCAAACGCCTGACTTCCGGGGAGCTCCCCACTCCAATAGCGAGTCTCTTGAATACTTCTGCTGCCTCTGCGGAAGTAGAGAACAAGAACGAGTAGTACAGTCACCAACGACACGCCAAACAGAATATCTTCGTACATCTTGTCTATCCTGCCACCACCAATCCCACAAGAGGAGTGTTGCAGGTCATACATCGCAGCGAAGCCTTATCCTCCTTTCGAGTGACCGTGCGCATCTAATAGTCGGAGTATGAGGTGAAGCGAGGAGCCGTTCCTGCATGATACATTGCGTATATGGCATGCTGCTCCTCAGTCCTTGCTTGATGGCAATGATTATAAGGCGTCCCAAAAAGTCGAGCCAAGCCTCACTTCAGTTAGAATGAGGTAGTAGACCATGTCCATGCAAGAATACAGACACATTGTTCGTGTGGCCGGAAGAGACATTGACGGCCAAGAGAATCTGCTTCAGGGGCTGACCCGAATCACCGGAGTGGGTCTTAGGCTCTCGAAGGCGATCATCACCCATCTTGGGCTGAATCCCACGGACAGACTGGGATTCCTGGATGATGAAACCATTGCAAAGATTGAGAGTCTGCTTAGTGACCCCGTGGCAGTAGGATTTCCGGATTGGTACGTCAACAGACCACGTGACAGACTTACTGGCAAGATGGTCCATCTCACCGGTTCAGACCTCGACTTCGCCCATAAGAGCGACATAGAGCGACTCAAGCGTATTCGTGCATGGCGTGGCATCAGGCATGCTCTGGGTCTGAAGGTGAGGGGTCAGCACACAAGAACAACAGGT
>QMYR01000174.1 GCA_003662765.1 Candidatus Thorarchaeota archaeon | reverse complement strand
CGAAGAGCAGCAGCAGGCTTGGGCCCTGAGCGTAGCGCAGGCCGCTCAAGAGGAAGGAGTGGTGGAGGACTCTCTCCGGCAGGCAACGGAGCTATTCACGTGGGCATTTGCCGGAATCTGCAGTGCCTTGGCAGTCCCGGGTCTATCGGCCGCTGTATACGTTCAGACCATAGTAGGTGCCCTCTGTCTATGGTCAGTCTGGTTTGCGTCGGTGGTTTCCGTGTGCCAGTTGGGCATTGTGACTGTTGACTTTCTCTGCGGGCTGGTCGGAATGTGGTTGCACTCTTTGTTCGGAAAGGCAATGATAGCGTTGGCTGGGACAATCTGGTTGAGCTACTTGCTGATGAAATATAAGGTGCTGTCTGAAACGATGGGGTGGAAGTGGGTTGCCGCTAGACTGGTCTGGAGCATTGTTAGCATTGCATTTCAGTTCCTAGTTGCGGTGGCCACTCTGCATCTGTTTGCCAATCTCGTGGAAACATCAATGCAGGCCCATCTGATGGAGGCATGACTGTGTTCGACGTCAGCATGCTATCGCTCGTTTCCTACTGGGTGAAAGGTGCTGGATACGTTGCCAGCGGTCTGTCAGCAGCGCTCCTCACGGATCTCGGTTGTGAGGTCGATGAGTCTCACAGAGTGATCAAGTTGCTCTACAAGGGGAATGTTCGTTCGCTTGTCACTTCCGAGTCGCTCTTGGTCGTGGGACTGATCTCCGCCATCTTGATAGCCCCGTGGAATTTCCGTGAGATCATTGGGGAAGGACTCATGTGGGGTGTGGGTCTACTGCTGGTCGCTCCCCTGTTCTTCATGAACGGAAGAATTGGTCCAGTTTCTTGGGCCTCGCGCGACAGGATTCGAAAGACGTTGCTTGTAGGGATATACAGAGAGAGTCTCAGGCTTGAGAGGGATGTGGTGTTGAACCCATCCCACCTCAGAGGAACAGTCTTATGCATGTTGCGAGGAGCATTGCGAGGAAACAAGGCTTCTGCAAGGCACTTGGCGGATCTTGCCCGGAGACCTGATGGGTTGGGAAGACACGTAAGAACGGCAATTGCGGAGTTGTGTGATGACCTGCCGGCCATCAGCGCACTCCTAGGAATAGAGTTTGAGGCACCGTAGTTGCAGCACGTCCATGGTCAGATCGTAGATACCCATGGCGAGCTGGTGGTGCCCTCAGGACGGAGCTACATGACGTGGGCGGACATGGATGCGGGTAGTGGCTGGCACGGTCCCTGCTACGTCCACGTCCTCGACAGGCCCTTCAGACTCTATCAACTCTCAGAGTTCTCAGTGGTGGGAGAACTGATTCAGGGTGCCAACAGGATGGGGAAGACCTATGTGGCGCTGTACGATGAGAACATGAGGCGGGTCATGATGGTGCTGTTCGGGGACTCGTGGAGCGGCAGCGAGAAGGGTTACTTCAACGTGTATTTCTACCCTCAGGACAGCTCCTCGGCGTACAGGTCGTCGGGCTACATCTACTCCTCGTTCAAGAAGACAGCGAAATTGTGGTGGGGGCAGTCTGAAGGCGGCCACGGGGCGGTCTACGCCAGCATCGACGGGCAGAGTGACGGGTATCCGATAGCCGAGTGCGACAATGCATCTAGAGTGATCAAGTACGTGGCGATCTTGGGCTACAGGTACTCCTCCTACTCGTTGGTGAGCATGCGGATCCACGACATCAACGTGGTGGCAGACCTGAACAAACACAATCCCACAGCACCGAATCCGGATGAGCCAGTGGAGTGCGATGGGTCAGGTACTCCAACCACTGCTGAAATACATCGGGCCGACTATGATTTGTCGAATGCTATTGCTCAAGTTATCTGTTATTGGACCGGACCTTGGCCCTTATTCCATGTTGAAATAAGTCAACCGATACCTCATCCTGATGGGCAACTTGTTGCCAATGTTCACACAGCTAAGAATCTTCTAGGTGTGACGGAGTATAGCGCCTGCTCAGTTGCGGGTGATGATGCGACGCCTACTCCTAACTTTGATGTCGGCATGTGGTCATTCCTTATTGAGAATGTATTCTCAATACCTCTCATATTGACCCTGCAGTTTAGTTGTGCGTATGTTGAAAGTGTTGTTAGATCTGGAGCTGCGGCAAATCCACTATTGGCTGTTGCAGCTGGAGCGGTTATGGCATCTGCTGCATTAACCGCATACCTTGCTCCAGTTCTCTACACTCTTTACCTAGTTGAGAACCATATCTGGTCAAATGAGGATGCATTCTGGTTCTTGTTCGCTTGCGGTTGGAACTACGTTCAGGTTGGATTCGCTGTTATTGCAGGCACAATTGCCACCAGCATCATAACCAAGCTATATGGTGCTCAAGTGCAAGCAATCAAGAACTTTCTCAGTGATGCTTTAGCAAGGTTCGATCCTGTGGCGAAGCTCTTACGATTCTCATGGTTGGCCAACATAGTTATCACAGGAATAGGATTAGCATTGTGGGCCACAGCTTACTTAGACTACGCATATTGGTAGAGATAGGTATCTAGGTTGAAGGAGGAAGGATATTGCAGGCTACCAAACTCGTTGTTGCTCTCTGCATCCAGTTGTCTGCAACAATATTGGCTGTGCTCTCGATATTTGTCGCAATCTATCTAGGAATACGGAAAGGTGATAGTCCCAGAAGACCTCTGATTATTCAATGGGCATTGTTCATCATTGCAGTTACGAGCCTTCATGTGTATTCAAGCATTCTTATGTCTGAACTGGGATACTACTTTGGGATGACCGGCATAGTACTTTCCTATGTATGCCTTACTGTAAGTGGTTGGTTGTCACTGAATATCCAGACTATTCTGGAGAAGTATCGGGAATACTAATGTCTACTGGCGATTGACTTACTGTGACATCAATTCCGACTGGGACGGACTGGCATTGTCCCTCCTTTGTGCGAATTTTGACCTCATACCTAGATGTTGGTTCATTCTCAGCCAATCTGTCACTTGTCATTGGGGGATGGACGAAAAGGGTCAGTCACAAAGCGTCAATCTCTACGACGAGAACAGAAAGACTGCGGCCCGCCTCTACTTTTCTGTTTCGTGGTATAGTTCAGGTTCTGATTCAAAAAGGCACAAGCCGCGGGCCTGATATTACAGAGAATAACTAATCAAGTACGTTGTTCTTCAACTTTGCCGGCGATACAGTTATCCAGAGCATGACGAACTCATCTACGACATCCGCCTCAGCTACTCCGGTTCTGAGTACACGGTGTTCCACGACACGTGCAACGACATGGAGGAGTTTCACAGCGACCCGTCGTTTCCGTTCGGAGCTCGTGGTGATGGGCAACTGGTGGTGCCGTCGGGTCAGAGTTACATGACGTGGGAGAACATAGCGACGGGGAGTGGCTGGCACGGCCCGGTGTATGTGCACGTGCTGGACCGGCCGTTCAGACTGTACCAGTTGAGCGAGTTCAGTGTGGTGGGCGAGCTGCTTCAGAGTTCGTCGACGATGGGCAAGACCTATGTTGCGTTGTACGATGAGAACATGCGACGGGTGATGATGGTACTGATTGGCGACTCGTGGGTCGGAAGCACGAAGGGCTACTTCAACCTGTACTACTACCCGCAGGACAGTGCGTCTGCGTACCGTTCCTCCGGCTACATCTACACGTCGTTCAGGAAGACTGGGAAGTTGTGGTGGGGCGAGTACGACGGTAGTCCGCAGGGTGCGATCTACGGCAGCATCGACGGGTCGGGGTCGTCGTATCCGATAGCCGAGTGTGACAATGCCTCGCGAGTCATCAAGTACGTGGCGATCCTGGGCTACCGTTATTATAGTTACAACTTGGTGGAGATGCGGATTCACGACATCAACGTGGTGGCGGACCTGAGAAGACACAACCCTATAGATCCAAACCAAGAACAGCTTGATGAACTAGAAGGTGGTGCAACCGGTAATCCACGAACTAAAAATGCTATAGAAGGGTATGGCACATTGGGTGCTGCTGCAGTCACTCCTTCTTGGACTGGACCTTGGCCCCTGTTACATCTTGTTTGTAACTACGTGTATTCGGTAATCACCTTAGTTTTTCATGTAACAGTTGATCTTCTAGACACGGTTGAAGTAATTGATTTTTATATGGGGATTGCTGAAGGTGTGGCAATTCCTCTTACTGAAATTCGAGAGGCTTCGAATCAGGCTCTTGCCCTAATCAATGAAATTACCGCTCAAGAAGAAGAGAAGTTTTGGGCATTCACGATGGCTGTCACATGGGGAGCATTGAAAATAGTCTCTCTTGGAATGAAAGCAGCGTTATGGCTGGAGGCGCTCTTTTTTGCACTCTTGGCAACATGGTGGTTCTCTTTCATGATGACTCTTGCTTATGCAGTAGATTGTATTCTATCAGGAACATGGACACAGCTGGCTAGTGCTTTGGCACTTGCGGGTCTGTTCGTGACTTATCTTTTTGGTGGCATCCACAGTTGGCTTTCAGGGGGCAGTCAGGCATGGAGTGAGTTTAGAAACGTATTTCATCCTGAGGCATTACATGGTGCTCTGAACTGGCCAGAGGGATATGAGGAGTGCTTCAAGTTGAGAACATCATTCTATATGACGATGGCACAGTTTGCGGCATTAGCAGTTGTTGTTATTACAATTGTCGCAATATGGTTCGGATGGTTGTCATAGGTGGTTGTAGAGTTGTTGTTGAACGTTATTGTGGTTTTCTGTTCATTTTCGCTCGTAATCTATGAGCTTCTTAACCAACAGCATTTTCGGATAATCAGAAGAAACCACCCGATCGTCTTTATTTTTTCAAATGCATTAGTTCTTTTTGCTGCAATGAATGCTGTTCTCCTAATCATATTTGAATACACGGACGAGCTCTGGGAGTCAGGACACATCCTTCTAATACTCATATCGTGGATGTTGTCTTTACTCTTCGGTATCTCATTTCTTCAAGATACAACTGGTCAAAGGATCCCCACCGACCCGATCCAACGTGAGCTATGGTGGCTTGATGGGTTCCTGCGTTTATCCGACAATCCCGCCGAGACTTTTGAACAGAAGATGCGTGAACTAATTCAATTGGAAAAATTGTCCCCGAGAAACTTGCTTGCAATCTTAGACCAATTTGCTGAGCGAAGAGATGCAATTGGGAGCACTGCTGCGAAAATTAGACAGGAACTTCTCAACACATCATAGTTTTTGAACAAGCAAATTGCATTGTGGTATTTGAGCAGATTGATCCTTTGAGTGACCAACAACTACACTTGAGGAGGTGCAAGGTTATTCATTCTCTCAATCATAATGCCTCTAAGAACCAGATAGAACACATTATCAGAAAACACACGCGCGGAAAAGATGAAAGAATGGCGTTACTATACTATTTGAGCAAACGAAATGACTCTATTGGGAAGATTGCACAGAATCTTACAAGTGAGAATAGCCGGCTGAGTGTATGATACAATCCCGATATCCTTTGTACTGGCTGATATCTACGCAAAGATGGGAGCCCTCACCAGTCCTAGTGGCCAGAGCTACCTTCAGTTTACCAACATCGAGTCGCGGCAAGGGTGGAATGCGTGGCATGGTCCCACCTATGTCCATGTGCTCGATCGTCCCTTCCGGCTCTACGAGTTGAGTGAGTTCTCGGTGGTCGGTGAGCTGGTGCAGAGTACTTCTACAATGGGAAAGGCATATGTGGCGTTATTCGATGAGAATAAGCGGATAGTGATGCTTGTCCACTGGGGCGATGCGTGGGTCGGTGCCACCAAGGGCTGGTTCAACGTCTACTTCTATCCACAGGACAGCTCCTACGGGTACTGCAGTTCGGGCTACATCTACTCCTCGTCCAGGAAGACAGCAGAGTTGTGCTGGGGGCCGTTCCAGGGAGGCTACGGTGCGGT
>QMYR01000173.1 GCA_003662765.1 Candidatus Thorarchaeota archaeon | reverse complement strand
GCAAAAAAGATGACCTCAGACGAGATGGGCCAATGGGCAATCGTGCAAATTTTCATGCAGCGCTACCTTGGTCGGCACTCTTCAGGTGATTGGGGAAATCTGTCTGAACACGACCAGCAGGCAAACATAGACGCCCTGGATAGCTCCGACCCTAAAAGGGTTATGAGTGTGTACGATGGCGTGGAGTACATA
The DNA here is from genome assembly GCA_003662765.1 of Candidatus Thorarchaeota archaeon. Taxonomy (GTDB): domain Archaea; phylum Asgardarchaeota; class Thorarchaeia; order Thorarchaeales; family Thorarchaeaceae; genus B65-G9. The sequence goes on along the minus strand of QMYR01000173.1, from coordinate 5,704 downwards.
GAGGGGGTCCCAACAGATGATCGCATGTATGTAATCACGGAGTGGGACCGCAGCGTAACAACACTGCTTTTCCCGGATGATTATTGAGGACCTGTACAATTAAAGCCAGCGAATGGCAGAAAGGGGCAAACATGGGAGACCTAACCAGCATAGACCTATTGGACAGAAGTCGATTATCGGCAGGGAAACGCTACTATGCGTTCCGCATGGACTTCTCGGCAGCCACTCAAGAAACTTTGAATCAAGGAATACAGGATGTTTCACACGCATGTTCGTTACCCAATCCAAATATACCGTGGGCACTGGGTGATGGTTGCATTCTGGTTGTTTACAAAGTGCGGGAAACCTACTTGCCAAAAGCCAACCAACTTCGGGATAGGATGACGCTCCCTTATTCTTGCGAGGGGGTAACATTCTCTGCTCATGGGTTCGATGATTTGCCAGATCTTTCCTGGCACAACACAGAATCCATCGCCTCGCCTCGCGGCGAAGATGAAGAGGAAGAGGAAGATGAAGAGGAAGATGAAGAGGAAGAGGAAGATGAAGATGAAGAGTATAACAAGGACACACCCAAGCCCCTGACCTGCACCAACTGCGGTCACGACGTTGACCCAGATGATGTGACGGCATACGTAGACTTTGAGCGGGCTGCCACCTCAACTCATTACGAAGTTGATGACGACGGTGACTACATCTTCTACGTGGACGTCGACAGCGCGGAACCAGAGGCCATCAGATTTGTCATTGAGTGCCCTCGCTGCGGAGGCGAGGGCGATGAAGACCTCTTAGATGGGTGCTACAGAGTGAGATGAATAAAGACCAGCAGAAAATATCAGACGCCTGGGAGAGTGGATACTGTAAAGATGCAGTTTCAGCCCTCTCAACGATTGGCTTCGGACCGGAAAACAAATCCGCTCGAATCTCATATATCCGGTCACATATCCATGAATGTGAGCGGTGCAAGATGGCCAATATGGTAAAGGGCATCGAGGGTGAGATAGCAGACCGGCTGGTATCACGTGGATATCCCACCGCAAAGCTGCTGTTCAATGCCGGAGAGCCTTCACCACTAGGCTATAACACGGCGGAATACGGGTCCGTGTTTTTTGAGGTCATTGATGAAATGCAGTTCAGCCGAGAGGAGATCGGTGACATTGTGAAGTTCATGGTATCTGTGAGAATGGGAAAGGAGGTATAAAATGCAAGACGATCGAGAAGAAATGATTGATGAAATCCACTTTGCCGAAAAGTCCATCATCCAGATGGAGCACAGGGCGAGAATGGCTAAGATGGCATCGGCTCTGGGAATCATGATGATCCTCATCATCCTGATGAACATGTAAAAATAGACCGGGGAGGGTGTTGCCCTCCCCGGATTTTCTGTGTACGGTAACCTATGGGCGAGTCGATTGCACTAAAAGGGAATCTTTCTCAAGAGGAAGTCGCCAGACTGATTCAGTCTTCTCTAGGGAGACTGAAGCCGGAGACCCTAAGGTCTTACACTTACGCGCTGAACAACTTTGCGGAATACTGCAATTGCAGTGATCCAGGCTCGGCGATGCATATGCTTCTTTCTAAATCAAGGGGGGAAGCCAACTTCTTTGTTCTCGAATACTTAAAGCACTTACAGGACCAAGGATTTAGTCCAAGCACGGTCAACGCTCGGCTCGCCGCCATCAGAGGCCGAGTGGCAGACGCTAGGATGGTCGGTCTGGTGGACTACCAGATCGATGTGAAGAGCCCTAAGAGAGAGACACTGAAGGACGTACGAGGGCCAACGGAGGCGCAGTTCCAGCGGATACTGCGCTATGTGAAGAACCCTACGTCCAAAATCGAACATCGCACCCGAGCGATTGTTTACATGCTCGCATTCATGGCTCTGAGGAGAAATGAGATTGTCAGTCTAGATGTTGAGGATGTAGATGTTCATCGCAAGCAGATTATGGTCCTGCGAAAGGGCAAGAATGTGAAGGAACCAAAATCAGTTCCATCCATGACAATGGTGGCAATATCTGAGTGGATAAACATCTCTGGGCTCACCGATGGACCGTTGTTTATCAACTACGACCCCACGGGGAAGGGGTCGAACAGGTACTCTGCGACCAGCCTTTATCGAATGATTCGGAAGATCGGGGATGAGTGTTCCATCAAGAACCTTCACCCACACGCATTCAGGCACTTTTCAATTACAGAGGCACTTGACGTAACAGGAGGCAGCACCAGGAAGGCTCAGAAGCATTCGGGCCACACCGACGCAAGAATGATCGATGTTTACGAAGACGAACGAAAGGACGAGGCGCTCGAAGTTGCCAACTCCATTGAGCGTAAGTGGATAAAATGATCCGGCACATTGTTTCCGGAGACAGACGGGGTGCTGAGAATGGCTCCCAAAGAGCAGTGAGCGACTTTAACTCAAGAATGGGATATGACTCTGTTCAGTTCACCTGCATTGGTGACGACATGCATTTCGAGAAAGTCATTGACTTGGGTGACGGTTTGGTTATATTTTCCAAGCTGTCATCACATGGTGTGGCACAAATTCGGAGAATGGCTGAGGCCAGAGGAAAGCCTGTTACGGTTTTTGATTTCGACCAAGAAACAACCCTGTATGAGCTTGCTGCGTGGATCAGCGAAAACAAAATAGAAACCCTATCTGTGCTTGGACTGAAAGAGTCTGCATGCACAGGAACAGAAGAGAAGGTTTTCAGGTCCGTAGTGGATCTGTTCGGTCTGTCTCAGGTTGTACCCTGAGACTCAAAGGAGAAAGCAAATGGCAGTAGAAAGAGACAAACTTAACCAAATCATCAACATGAAAGAGCAGGAGCTTCAGCGTGAGATCGCTATTGCGACTGTCCGAGAGAATATGGATGAGCCCATCGGGGCAGTCCTAGACCAGCTTGGCAACATTAGCTCTGAGTACCAGTCGGCACTGTCAGGAATGAGCTGGAGAGACATTCTGATGGCAGTTGTTGCCGAAGGCTCTGCAGACGATGTAGAGGTCGGCGTGGATGACGCGATCATTGTCGCAAGCGATCCGGATGAGGGGGAATGTGAGCAGGAGGAGGCCGAAGCTCCTAAGCCGAAGAAGAAGTCTAAGCGGAGCGGTCGAAAGCCTCCTCCCCGCATCAAGGCGAAGCCCGATGTGGATGACTTTGACTCGCAGATCCTCTGTGCTGTGAATGAGTTCAAGGACTTCACAGATGACAAAGGGAACACCGGAGCCTCGATGGGAGCGGTCCTGGACGCCCTGGGTCCAGACTGTGAGGCCTCGGCATCCAAGGTCCGCGGGGCGCTCAACCGGCTTGTGGAGCAGGGTCACATTACCAAGAGAGGCTCTACTCGTAGCACAAGGTACCTCGGAAGATAGTTGGAGTGCCGGGGGCGAAAGCCCCCGGCTTTTTAATCATGATAAGCGAATCTATTTGCAACTACTGCAGCGAGCCCAGAACTATCAACGAGATTTCTACGTTTGTTCAACTGAGCAAGCCAGAGTGCAAGGTCATTGTCACTGAGCTTGTTGAGCTTGGGCGACTGGATAAGAGCGGAAAGGCCAAGGGGACGCGATATTGTCGTCCTACGCTCAGCGACCTTGAACGTGCCGTCCGCTCGGTGTCAGACCGCTGGTATCCAGTGCGCGAGTTTTGCCTTGAGGTGTTCAAGGCCATGGAGGGGTCAGAGATCGCCCCCATCACAATCGTCATGGCCCTCCCAAAGCTCTGCCAAGATGGCCACGCCCTGGCGAAGCTAAACCTGGAAGGATCTCTGTATCGGGGCCGAGGTTAGGGAAATTGACAGTTGCCTCAAATCGACCACGAAAACAAAACTATAAAATTCAATAACCATCGCGAGTTCTCTGCCATTGTCAGCATCCTGGAGCACCCGTTCCGACACAGTGTCCAGGGTATCTACGATCATCTAAGAGAGGAGTTCGGAGAGTTCGAGGGTTATCAGCCTGCGTACTTGAGGAACCGGATGCGCCGAAGGATTAAGTTCCTAGAGGATCTCAATCCATCCAAGGGCGTGAAGTATAAAGAGGAAGAGCTACTAGCGCTACGATGGACCATGCGCTTGGTAAGTCTTCAAGAAGAAACCATCTACTACCTGCTTAGCTTGGTGAATGACCTCTCATCCAAGAAAATCAGCCCATCAGATGCCCATGTGCTTCTCACTGAGCCTCCTTGGCTGGAAAAAACTCTTAAGCCCAGGTTATAGTATGGCATGTCCAAGAATACGCTCAGGCTTCTGGGAGTTTTGTCCGTGGGTGCGGCTGCGCTCGCATTGCGAAACAGCAAAGGAAGTGGCGTACCTAACTGCCCTGACATCAAGATCGGCGAGGATCAGCAATTGGCAGGGGTTCGTTTTCAAGAAGTTATGAAAGGCGGCGCATCCCCAGGGGATGCTGTTCCCATCGTATTCGCTTTTCACTCCAGAGGTAATAGCCCAAGCCAATACAGTAAGAGCGGATCGATGTCCGCAATAGGACCCGCAAGGATGATCATCCCATATGGGATATATTCATCCCAAGACCTTAATGGTGGGAGCGCGGACAGTTACCACTTTTTCCCATCTGGGATTAAGAATATAATAAACAATAACTCAGAGAGCGAAGTCTTGGAGATATTCTCAACCACATCCAGATGGTTTGAGCCGTTCGCAAAAGCGATCGTTAGGTGCAGGCCATCTCCGCCAGACCGTCGACCCGTATTTACCGGATCTAGCATGGGTGCTCAAATGGCGTACCTCATGAACTCAACGATGCCGGGCTTCGCGGGGCTGACTGTTGCGGTCAATGGATATCTACCAAGACCTTTCTGGAACTCGAATATTTCACCCCAGGCGGCTCTTCACGGCCGGTCTGACACAACCGTCCCGTACAACTGGGACAAGGAGTACAATGAAACGATCATCAGCCAAGGAGCACCTGCCACGTTTGTCCCATATGATGCGGGCCATGGACTTACAAAGACTATGTCGAGCGACTGGCAGTCTTTTATTCGCAACTATATTTCTGGCGCATAGCTCCGGATGCGAGAAGATAGAAACGGCCTCTGAGGAGGCCGTTTTTGTTCCAAAGGAGCCCGATCAGCCACCCGCTCCGCCTTCCTGTACGACCACCAAGGTGTGGAAAGTTGGCGGCAGGGAATTCGAGTATCTGCCATGGGGCCAGACCATACATCGATACGATGAGCCCCGGTTTGATAAGAAATCTGACAGAAGAGAGAATCAGAAACGCACCAAAAAACTGCTGAGGAACACCGTGGAAGTCATGGGAGGGTCGGAAGACCTGTATCGCTTTCTCAAGCTCATTGCCATGAGAGAGTCCAGCCTCATTGGGAGTGATCAGCCCTTTGACAGTATGGGAGTAGTTCACAGGCTCTCAGCCGACCAGGATTCATCTTATCGGTCCTGGCAACTGCGTCGACAGTATTTCGAGGGGAACCCACTGTCAAAGGAGTCAAAGCTCTGGAAGACCTATGGGCCATTTGGAATGAATTCAAACTACGCCCTACATCACTTCGACAGCCAGACAGACCCAAGAGTTCTTGGGGATACGGTTGCAGCCACCGTTACGCAGATCGTCAAGATCGCCTACGTCTCCGCCAAGCTAGGAGGCGATGTGCTGTGCCCTCAATGGTCCGGTGAGTCCGTCATTAATACCGGATGGAATGGAAAGAAATGGCGAAGGGGAGTGCAAAAGCGAGAT
>QMYR01000172.1 GCA_003662765.1 Candidatus Thorarchaeota archaeon | reverse complement strand
GCTCATGGAGGTGACCTCAAGCTCCGGCATGTTGGCCAGACCGAATGTCGGATAGGTGGCGTTAATCGTGGCATGGTCGCCAACGATTGTGTCACCGTCCTCGAACTCGACTGGCTCGGTCACGTCGGTTGCTGTGTATGTCAGGATGACATCATTGGCACTGGCGTTCAACGTCTCGTACATCATCACCTGGATCGTGTAGTTCACCGGTGTGAAGATGGTGCCGTTGACGTAGTTCGCATGCATGAAGAGGTAGTAGTAGCCCTCTGTGGTTTTGGTCGTACCAGTGTCCCTCAGAGACAGCGTCGCGATAACAGCTGTGGTCGTTGCGGTTTCGCCGTCGTTACTGGCAAGCAGACGACCAGCACTGTCATAGACCTCCACATGCATGTTGTTGCCAGTGTCACCCCAGATTGCTCGGACACCCATGTAGCTGACGTTGTGTGGGTTGTACACGACGAATGTCCTGAAGTCCCAGTCATCTGGGTCACCATCGCCGCAACCGAACATTGGTGCGTCAAACGGTGTCAGTTCATCGCCGAATCCGTCAACGACTGTGTTGACCTCGGCAACGTCTGCAGACAGGTTGGCAACAACCACGTAGCTGTACGGCAACCTGAGAGTGTTGCCACCCTTGGTGAGCTCGATGTAGCCCTGATAGATACCGGCCTCAGCATCGTTCGGCACAGTCACCGTGAAGTTCAGAGAGTTGTCAGTACCGCCAGCCTCGACTGAGATCTCAGACGATGTGACAGGCTCCCAGAATATGACTGTGCACGTGAAGTTGTGGCCGACAGCCGTCATGTCTGTGTCGTGGACGGGGTCATGGATAATGAGGGTCATGTTACCGAACAGGTCGGCAGCCAGACTTGAAGCCGATGTGGCGTAAGTCAGCATCTGAGTGACGCTGGCGTCACCAGCGCTCGTCATCCAGTACAGCTCGCTACCCGTGGAGTTGCCTTCGGAGAGAGCAGCTGTCACATTGATGTGGTCAGGTATTCCGTTGGCCGGGTCACTGTCGTCCCAGTCCATCAGGAATGTCCAAGGCTCCATGCCTGGTGCGATGTCTGCCGGGTTGAAGGCAACACCAAGAGTGACGTACTTGTAGTTGCTGACAGCGGCGTCGTACACGGATGGACCAAGCTCGTCACGGAGGTTGAACCAACCGGACCACTGCTCACCCCAGAAGGAGGTGTCGTACGCGAAGGTCGTACCGTCGAAGGTGTGTACCTCCGCCGCCGCGTAGTGGTAGACGTTCGAGGTCCAACCGGTGCCGTCGTCCATAGTTCCACCGATTGACGGGTAGATCTTCTGATGGACTGTCGCAGTGTCGCCGGGCATCAGATGGCCGAAGAACACCGACGCGTCACCAATACCCGTCGGGTAGTCGTACTTGGTGTTGTTGGCATATGCACCGAGGACTGATGCAGGAAGTGTACCGTAGTACTCCCATGCGGCCTGCATGAGTGCAGCATGGTAGTCATACGAGTCGGTGTTGTAGGACCACCAGCCACCGTTCTCGACAAGGTCGACAGCGGCTGTAGCGTTCACTCGACCAAAGCCCTGTACTGCTGGGTCATAGCCGAGATCATCTGCCGTCTGCTGGATGACGGTCTTGACCTGAGTTGATGTGTAGCCACCGTGGTTGGTCTTCAATGCCTCTACGACCACTGCCGCAACACCAGCCACAAGCGGAGCTGACATGCTCGTGCCAGCGAACCAGTCGTCATAGTAGCTTGTACCAGGCCAGAGCGGGTACATCTCCTGGTTCAAGTTCGGCAACGGAGCCCAACCCCAGTACCCTGGTGCCATCACGTCAGGTTTCACGTAACCGCTGGGAGCAGGACCCTTACTGGTGAATGAGGCGAGGCCCTCGTGGACAAGGCCAGCGGCGTGATACATCGAGTAGCCGTACTGGTACATCCAGAATGTCGATGTAGACGCACCGACGGTCAGCACGGCATCGGTCACGCCAGGCGGACCGGTCGTCATGAAGCCTGCACCCTCGTTGCCGGCCGAGAACACGTGGAGTATTCCATTGTAGCTCGAATCAAGGATGCCCGGTACAGACAGTATTGCCCAAGTCATGCCAAGATAGTCGAACTCACTCATTGGGGTCGTAACCCAGCCCCAGGAGTTCGTCAGCAAATCGACCTGGTGGTTGCCGGTGTAGTACCACTCCTTCGCAGTCTGGTTGTAGTCGAAACCACACGCCCACAGGTAGCCACCGTATCCGCTGCCGTAGGTGATGGCTCTCACAGAGTAGATCTTCGCGCCAGGTGCAACACCCAAGTGGAATGTGCTGCCGTCTGCTGCGACAAGACCAGCGGTAGCAGTACCGTGGGTGTCATCGTCGAAGTACAGCGCGAATGCATCACCGTCGCTGCGGAACATGTGGAACATCTTCTCCTGTGGCCAGACCTTCTGAAATGTCGCGTTCAGCGCACCGTCCTCGTCGAAGATTTCGTTAGCATCGTACACCCAAGACAGTGCACCCAGGCTGAAGTCATCGTAGGCGTGTGTGTAGCTGTGTGCCACAACAGGATTGTTTGGTGAGTATGTTTCCTCGTAGAAGTCGTCCGTGAAGTTCCAGTCGAATGTCGACAGAATCTCGTACGCGTCATAGATGTCTGTCAGGTCCAGCGTCTCATAGCGGAAGCCGGCCGTCCAGAGTTTGTTCCATCCCATTGTGTCGTCCCAGTTGATGACAACGTGCAAATAGTTGTCGCCAGTCTTATTGACGACGAGGGACGGGGCAATGATGTCATAGATCCTGTACCTGCCTGCGGCATAGTCCGGCCACCAGTGACGCTGGTAGACCATACCGACCGAGTAGTTTCCGTAGATCTCGGACGGGTCAGGCAGCTGCCAGTCCTTCCAGACGTAGTTCTCCAGAAGGTTCCTGAAGCCATTGTCGCCCCAGTAGTACAGGTACAGTGTGAAGACACCAAGCCTGTGGTAGTACGGCGCACTATCGTCACCATCACCGATTAGATGCCACAGACCGTTCTCCCAGTTGATGACTGGGTCCCAGCCAGTGACGTTGAGCCAAATGTTGCCATCCTTGTCGGCGTAGGTGAGCAGGTGCGTCGGATCAGCCATCCACTCCGTTACGTTGACCACTGTTGTGTTGGCCTTGTAGATTGTCGGAACCAGACCCCAACCGGTCGGGTCGTAAGCGTCACCATAGACGCTCTGAAGGTCTGGATAACCGAAGTCACAACCAGTGTCGATGTGACCGACCTTCACACCCGTACCGTCGTAGCTCAGAGCAGGGAGCAAGTTGGAGTCAAGCACTCCCATCAGGTACTCGCTGTACTCCATGTCTGGTTCGACACCCGGAGATGCCATGCTGTCCACAATCGGGGTCTCTCTTGCAAGGACATCGCGATCGGCGCGGGCCATTACGTCCGCATCAATGTATGCGACGCCTGCGAGGGACCTGACGGCGTTCAGCGTTTCGATGCTGGGCATGAAGACCTTCCAGACCTTGAAGTAGGTCAGGTCGACCTTCCAGTCCACATCGACGAGGTTTGCGATTGCAGCCTCATCGGCCCATGGGGCAAGTACAACGATGACGCTGACAGCGCCGTCACCTCGTGTGACGAGCTCTTTGTTTGGCACTCCGTTGTCAGCCCAATCCTGCAACAGCGGGTTGACGCTTGCCACATATCCAGGCTGGGAGACGTCCTCATAGAACTGCTCCAGCTTCTCCTGGACTTGAGGGCTGAGCGTCGGAGCGGCAGCTGGTTCTGCGGTGTAAACTGGCGCCGCCGGAACAAAAAACATGGATAGGCTCATGGCGGCGATAAACAACAGAACTGCTGCAGTTCGTTTGTGATTCATTTTTCTCGTTCTCCTCACATTGTGACACCAGATTCATGACACGTACTGTGCTCAGTACTCAGTGTTCAACAACGAACCTCCAAAATCTCCCGGGACTCTCCTCCAATCCCGAGAGTCTATCTCCTCTTGCGTTCTCTGGTATCTCCTGTGATTGAAGGAGGTTGGCACACCCCCAACTATTAAGCCTTGCGACTCCTAGGAGTTCAACGAATATTTTGCAGAGGCACTTCTGTCAGACTGGCAGATGGTCGATGTGTTGCCTTTCGGACTGCAACTCGGTGACTCCAGACCGGCCTACTTACTTGAGGCGCCTCTCGTGAGTCGCTTGACCCCGTCCACTATCTCGTGGACCATCATCACGGCACCAATGAGTTCAACACGCGGGCCCTTCTCAGCAGCCTCTTCCCGCTTGGTGGAGATTCGGCCTACTGCTCGGCCCAGCCCTTCGACAAGGGAGGTAAGCGCGATCTTTGCTGCAGGGTCAAGGCCGCTGCTCTCAATCTGAGTAATTAGCTCCGCCAAGTCAGAGATCACGCTGTCCGTCACTTCAACCGCGGTCTCGGCTCTGCGTTCAAGGTTCTCGAATCTTGCCTCACACTCTCTCAGCCGCTCCTCTAGGCGCTTAATGCGTTCTGCGTCAGCCGGTGCGCCTCCGGCCTCCACTCTGGCCTTCAACTCTTCAATCTCAGACTGCAAACGGGTAATCGTCTGATCTTTCTTGGAGATTGTTTCAAGGAGCTCCTGTTCATACTCACGGTCAACGGGGCCTGCCTCCCCAGCCTCCTTCAGCATGGCCTCCAAATCGGCCTTCTCCTGCTCGACTTGGGCCACCTGCTCCTTGAGAGAGGCTAGCTGTTCCTCCATCTTCTTCAGTGCATCCTCGCGCTCGTTGAGGTACTCGGTGAGTGTCTTCTTCTCACCCTCGAGTTTGTTGATCTCCTCGGACAGGGTCTTTGCCTGCTCTCGTGCCTCCTTCAGCTCGTTCCTCAGGGCGACGAAGTCGGGATTGGGGGGCGATATGACTGACCTCGCAAGAATCACGTAGAGGACTGTGACCAGAACAACATAGCCGATGCTACCGGCAACAGAACCAAAGATGACATCCGTCACTAGTTGGAGCCCGCCCACAAAGGCCCACCATGAACCGAACGTGAGATCCGCGGGACCCCACCAGACCGACCCGAACCCGGCGTACAGTAGCAATAGGAATGACGCAATCAGACAGATGACGCCCACCAGCACCATGAGGTTACGAACTCGCTCCTTTGGGTCGAGATGCCTCTGGTACAACAGAAGGGTCAGTCCTATGAACAACATTGGCAGCACGTACGGAATGACCGCGACTACGTCGCTCATGGGAAACTGAAAGTCAACCATCACGACGAAGCCCGGCGCGTTCTCGAGACCTAGCAACCACAGTCCTCCTCGGTATGGAATCTATGACGACGCATTCAATATATCTATTGCCAATAAACAGGCGCGGGGTCGTGTTGAGGTGGAAAACATGAAAAAACGCGTGCGGGAACGCTTGGGCCCCCGCTTCAATACGACTACTCTCGCCAGAGATGGGCCATCTCTGAGTCATGATCCTCAATTATCATATCGAGCGTCTTCTGCAGCCTTGCAGCCTCTGAGATTGAGAGAAGGAAAGAGGCCTTCACGTCTCTGTCCTCGCCCAGCATCAGCCGAATCCGTCCCTCATTGACCCAGCCCTCCGGCGACTTCTCTGGGAGCTGGAGCTGAATCTCCAGCCAAGTCCTTCGCGATTTGCCCGTCGTGCGGTCCTCAAAAAAGTGCTTGATTTGTAGACGACGCTCGTAGGTAGGTGGTCTGCTCGTCAACTTGGTCTTACTCCTCATGTCATGTGTCTTCGCATGTCAATATTGCACAAACTCATTTGATATCATCGCTCGGTGGTACCGAGCTGTCGTGTTGTGAGAGAACCGCAGTCAAGACAATGCTTAATTAGAAACCGGATGAGCCACACTTGGAAGGGCTCGAAACAATGTCACTCACACCAACAAGCCGTCAAACCATTGTCGTCATGATCCTTGTCATCCTCTTTC
>QMYR01000171.1 GCA_003662765.1 Candidatus Thorarchaeota archaeon | reverse complement strand
CTGATGGTGTGTTTGTTCTGGGTGGGGGAAAATGAAACAGGAAAGTGTGGTTGGAACCACAACTGGAGTAGGACTCGCACCACATCGACCAACGAGTCGTGGGCGGGAGAGAGGATGTGATTGGGCCGATGAGTCCACGTGTACGACAGTCACGATACTTCAAACCCAATTCAAAGACAGGCTGGAAAGGGCGTTCAAATTCTGGGAACCTTGTATGTGCCCTGCTGTTGTTTGCAGTATTGATTGGGTTGACACTGCATCTTGCCACGAGTGGGTGAAGCTTGAGAACAGTAGAACATCACGGGGTGAACATCTGTGGAACTGATGGAATGGGTGCCTGTTGGAGCCGCAATCGGAATTGCCATCTTCCTGATTTTCGCATACAGTTTCTTTCGAGGTGTTACAATCATAGCTGAATTGAGACAGGGAAAGGAACGCACGGTCACTGGAGCAGCAAGACTGTATGTCTGGGCGGCAAGACGGAGAGCAACAGAGATTGGTTTCTATCTACTCTTCTTCGTATTTCCAGTCTTCTGTGTCTTCGTGCCCGGTCTGTATTCCTCTCCAGCCGAGGCAATCTGGTTGATGTACGACAATTGGTACGTATTCTTTGGTGGCATCCTGCTCTCCTTCACTCTCCCCCTCTGCTATGCCGAAACTGGCGAGGAAGAGCAAGAGGCCATCAGCAACTAGGGTTCCGCAGTACAGTCTACACCAAGGTAGAACAGAACTCTGGTCCGTTTGTGACAATGGCGACTGTCTTCGCAAGCCTGAGATTCAGCCTGTCCAGAGTTAAAGCATGGCACCAAGGACCGCCCGTCTGCACAAGAGAAAAGACACCATCGGAACCCCATGAGTCACATATCACCTGACGAACACGGCCACTCCTGCCTATCCTGTGAACGGTCAAGAGAGAGTTCGCCGATGACAACAGGAATCACCACCGACCCCCTTCCAGTTGCATAGCAATAGGCACTGTCACTATCAACTGCGAGACCCCAGTGATGGGAGAGCTGATACTGGACACGAGCGACAAGGTGGGCAAGACCTATGTGGCGCTGTACGATGAGGACATGAGGAGGGTCATGATGGTGCTGTTGGATGACTCGTGGAGCGGCAGCGAGAGGGGCTACCTCAACGCCTACTTCTATCCACAGGACAGCTCTTCAGGCTATCGGAGTTCAGGGTACATCTACTCCTCGTTCAGGAAGACAGGGAAGTTGTGGTGCGAGCCATTCTAAGTAGCCACTGATTCCATTCGTGATAGAGGGAAGCACGTTCTCCTCGTGAGGACTGCCTGAGTTGGCATAGCGAAAAGGTTTTACTGCGCTGCTGTGGGCTTGAACTTGACCAGTGTGGTCATTTCAAAGGAGTCTTGAGCAATGCCAGTTATTGAGATTCGATGGCACGGCAGAGGCGGACAAGGTGGAGTAACGTCCGCAGAGCTGCTGGCCAAGGCTGCCTACTACGACGGCTACAAGGGCGTACAGGCATTTCCCTATTTTGGTGCGGAACGGCGGGGTGCACCTGTGAAGGCGTTCACCCGTATCTCCGACGAAGAGATTCATGTCCGCAGCCAAATTTACGAGCCGGACATTGTTGCGGTCTTGGACCCAGGAATCATAGACATAATCGATGTCACCGAGGGTCTCAAGCCCGACGGCAAGATCATCATCAATACTCCCAAGCGTCCTGATGAGTTTAGTTTTGAGCGCGGGCACGTGTACACGTACGATGGGACTGGAATTGCTCTCAAGTACGGCCTCCTCGTCGCTGGGCTACCTGTCGTGAATACGACAATGCTGGGTGCCTTCGCCAAGGCAACAGGCCTTGTGAAACTTGAAACGGTTCAGAAGGTAATCATGGAGAAGTGGCCCGGCAAGGTCGGCGAGAAGAATGCTCAGGGCGCAAAGGAAGCGTACGACACCTGCACGGACTAGATGGCACGCATGGCACATCCGATGCCGGTCGCCGTCTAGCGCCTCATTTTTGTCGTGTATGGCCGGCACCCGGCGTTTCCCGTGGCGAGTTTCAGGTCCTTATCGGATGCGGCCTTACATGTACATGCGCTCATATCCCTGAGGTGATGGACCTGGTCGTGCCCTGCGCATGTCCTCGACCTGTCGCGCCATCTCTTCCATCTTCTTTCGTATTTGATCGGCACTCTGCACGAGCTCGCTCACATCAATGTCAAATCCATAGAGCCTGTTGAGGGCCTCCAACAGCTGAACGGCTGCTCCGGGATCGGGGACCACTGCAATTGCCGGTGTGAGGAGGGCGAAACCGACCATGTCGCGGCAAAGAGTTTCCGAGAGTATGGAACCAGCGATACCGGTGATCAGCCCCTTCTTGAAGATCTCAAGCCCGGGGTCCTTTTCCAGTTCTGGAATCTTCTCCTCCTCCGCAGCAAACAGGACCTTCCTGTCTGAGGGAAGTCCTTGAACAGGGATGCCATCAAGAACGACGGTTTCTCTCACGCCCATCTGTGCAGCCCAGTCCAAAAGTGCGGAACTGACCGCATACATCCCCACCTCGGCAACGGGGAGTTCGGTCGTGGCCACAAGCAGATTACGGCCCTCATGGCCATAGATGCGGAACGGATGCCTGAGCCGTCCCTCCATAAAGATAGCGGCCGAGGGAATGTACTTCGAGCGAACATGTGCAATCTCTGTCATCTCGAACTGTTCTATGATCGTATTGGCCGCCATTATTCCGACTACGCCTGCACTAGGAAAACAGCACACCAGAAGGGGGTTCTGGAGATTCAGCGTCTTCGTTTCTACGACCTTCGCCTCTGGTGATCCCAATACTCTTGTGTTACACTCTTCAGCCATTTTACAAGCCCCAATACATCGTAGCCCTGCAGAGTCATATTAAGATTGAGTCTGGCCTAGATGCATTTCATCGGTTAATTAGTAAGGAACAATTGAAACACAGGTTTGACGACAATGAGATTCAGGACCGAACACATAATGCCTCCCCCCATTGTGGAGCTCTTGGAGGTCGCCAAGTCATGGGCCCAACGGGACGATTTCCTCAACCTTGGACAGGGTACAGCAGGTTACATCCCTTGTCGAGATGCTGTCAGAGCACTTGCAGAACAAATATGGAATCCTCGCCTCCACACCTACACACCTGACCAAGGTCTGATAGAGTTGCGTGAAGAAGTCGCGCTCTACGTGCGTCGGACTCACGGTTTCGATGCAGATCCACAGACTGAGATTGTGATAACGGCGGGCGGGAACCAAGCATTTGCTGGCGCGGTTCTGATGCTTGTCGGCCCAGGCGAGAACATCATTGTTCCAGAACCCTACTATTTCAACTCCGTCATGGCCATACAGCTCACTGGTGGCATTGCACGCTCCGTGCCCGTCGGTCCCAATCTTCAGCCGTCAGCAGAGGTCGTTAGAAGTGCTATTGATGACAAGACAAGAGCAGTTCTTCTGGTGTCCCCAAACAATCCGACTGGCTCGGTGTACAGCCAGCACGTGGTGGATGAGATTGTTGACCTATGTCTTGAGAACGATCTCATGCTGATTTCCGACGAGACCTATGCAAGACTCGTCTTCGAAGGCGCTCGGCACTACAGCCCGCGATCGAGACGTGATGCGGAGGACAACGTCATCTCTATCGGGAGCTTCTCGAAAGACCTTGGCATGGCAGGCTGGAGAGTGGGCTTCCTTGTTGGGAGTGAGAGTTTCGTTTCGGAGTACATGAAGGTGCAGGACACAGTTGCCATATGTGCCTCGACAGCGGGTCAGATACTTGCACTCGAGGCCCTGAAGCGAGAGGAGCAGTTCGTCGACCGTGAGCTGGCTCGTCTTGCCCGTCTGCGCAACATTGCATACTCGCGTATGGAAGAGATTGATGCACTTGAACCCATACGGACTCGTGGCACATTCTACCTATTTCCGGCAATTCGAGGTTGTACGGACTCGCGGGAGCTCGCTTTGAATCTCCTGAAGGAAGAATCTATGTTCGTGCTCCCGGGAAGTGTCTTCGGCAGCACTGGGGAGGGCCACATTCGCATATCGATTGGGCCGCTTACTCCTGATGCAGTTGAGGAAGCCTTTGACCGAATGGGGCGGTTCTTCTCTCGACGCTAGGCCTCGCCGTACCTCTCCCACTCCCAGTCAGTGACCGCCCTATTGACATACTCTTCCCACTCTGAGGTCTTGAGCCTGATGTAGGCATCAATCAACCCATCGCCAAGGGCCTCGCGAATTAGTCGATCCTCCCTCAGGTGGCGGAGGGCCTCGTAGAGGTTTGACGGCAACATAGGTATGTTGAGTGCCTCTCTCTCCTTGTCGGTCAGCTTGAATATGTCCTGAGTAAGCGGCTCAGGGGGCTCGGCACTATTCTCAACTCCATCCATACCCGCAACGATGATTGCAGCAAAGAGCAGATACGGGTTCGTCATCATATCCGGGGAGCGGAACTCGATGGCTGCCTTCTCGGGAGTCGTGAAGAGCGGGACCCTGATCAACGCGGTCCTATTCCGATATCCCCATGAGATGTAGACCGGGGCCTCATGATGAGGTACAAGCCTCTTGTACGAGTTAATTGTCGAGTTGGCTATTGCTGTGATAGCCGGAGCATGTTCCATGAGTCCTGCTAGGAAGCTCTTCGCAGTATCGGACAACTCACCCTGTGTGTCCCCACCGAAGAGGTTCTCATCTTCTTTCCATAGCTGCAGATGACAATGCAAGCCGCTCCCCGCCACATCGGGAAAGAGTTTTGGCATAAAGGTTACATCAATACCATCTTCTAGTGCAAGAGCTCGTGCCAGGTTCTTGAACCGAAGGATGCTGTCCGCCATCTTTCGTGCATCGCTGAACTCCAGTTCAATCTCGTGCTGAGCCGTTCCAACTTCATGGTGTGCGACTCTCACCCCAATACCCATCTCTTGGGCGGCAGTGGCAATCTCCAAGAGTGTGTCTTGGGCTGGGCAAGCGGGATACATATCGGCATACTGCCCCTCGTCAAGGAGCTCACCGTCTGCGGTCAGAAAAAAGAATTCGGGCTCCGTCTTCACTCTCAGATGCATGCCATCGGGAAGGTACCTATCGTATACCTTCTGGAGCACTGCGCGGCCGTCCAAGTCATGAAACTTACCGAGGTCGATGTCCTCTTTCCGCTGAACCCAACACATCACGGCAGCAAGTCTGCGAGCGGTGTATGGCAGTTCGACCAACGTAGAGGGGTCGGGTTTCAGCCTCAGATCTGAGGCTTCGACGGAAGCTAGGCCTGCGACCGAACTGCCGTCGACACTGGACCCTTCCTGCACAACAGGGTCGGATTCAAGGTCCTCGAGGTTGTGTGCTGGACGACAAGGGACTACCATGGCCTTGAGTTGTCCCTCTATGTCGCTGAACTGGAGTACTACATATGAGATGCTGTCCGACATGGCACGACTCTCCGCACAGCGGTGCAGACAGCGCGCCTCAACTAGTATTTTAACCCTGCTTATTAGGCTACGCGTGTTGAAACTTCTATCCCCAGAGCTCACGATACCATTGTTCTGCGTTGTTTCCGACTTCCAATCTGATTGAGCCGCTTACAACACTGGGTTCATCTTCCCCCTCTTGTATCTCGAAATTCATAGCGGTCAGGCGTACAGCCTTCTTTTCGAGATACACATTGGCGATATTCCTAGCATGCAGTCGAGCAGTCGCCTTGTCACCCTGCATGACCAGCATCATGTCCTCGTATGTGACATTGCACTTCATCTTGTACTTGGCTCGTCTGAAGTTTCCCATGTGGGTCTCAAGGTTTGAGAACTCCACTTTGATCTTCTCGGCTCTCATGGTAGCTCCCAGCTGCCGTCATGTGTTGTGCCCTAAAGAATCTCTTTGTTCTGGTTGGCGGCAAGCCACAAAATAGAAAGGCCAGCATGTCACAGAAACATCTGTGACACTACCATCAGTTGGTGTGCACATCGGTACCAGCGGCTGGTCGTACGATAAGGACTGGAGAGGTATCTTCTATCACGGACAGAGTTCTATGCTGGAGCAGTATCTGAGCTGCT
>QMYR01000170.1 GCA_003662765.1 Candidatus Thorarchaeota archaeon | reverse complement strand
TCGTTGACCCAGGTGTTAGACTTACGCAGACAGCGTCGGCTTCGATTTGTAGTTAAGCTCATCAGTGGAGTCAGGACGGCTCTTGTTGATGAGAAGGCTTGAGAACCGGAGCCATCCTGAGAACCAGCGACACATTCTCGAATATGCCCTAATGCAAAGAACGCGTGACCTCGGCGGTCAGCCGTCCACGCTCTCTCCGCAAGCGCCATGTGAGAAGGCGTCCATAGATCTGGTCTGTAGACGAGAACACGCTTTCTTGAGCAGGTCGACTTCTTGTTTCTCTCAACCAAGTGTTGAATTGCTCTGGTGATTCACGCCTGGGGCGAAGCGGCCTATGCCCGTCCCAAGGCCCTGCGCATGTCAGATGTGGCCAATAACAGAACAGTTAGACCATTGACGACTGCAGGAAGGAACGTAAAGACAAGTGCGTAGAAGACCACCATGCCGCCATTGAATATCAGTGAAAGCATCCAAGCCGTTGGTCGTTGGATGTAGGTATAGGCCGCAATCCACAGGTATATCAACGACAGGAGAATCACCGACGGACCCACGAGCGGGGTGAGATAGACAAAGGCCAGTACAGCACTGATGCCGTTAAGCACCGTAGACAGGATGATGACCGCAGGCCGCCCAGGACTGGGCTGTTTCGCAGTCTCGGTTCTGGTGTTTCCCTTCTTGTCTGATTGCTTCTTTTCTTTGGGTCGGCCCCGCGGTTTCCGTCTTGACATCGTTCTACACCTCTACGGGATCAATCTGGCTGTTGATGCTGCTCGCGACAAATAAGTCCTCGGCTAACATGCTGCCCACGTCCACATTCAGTCTGGAATAATCCTCGTTCCAGTTTCGCCGCGCAATGCTCTAGTGATGTTCGGTGGATCTGTAATGATTGCGATGCCGCCGTTTGCACGGACAAACTCGATTGAAGCCCTGATCTTGGGCAGCATGCTCCCGGCTGCGAAGTGCCCCTCTCGAATCAACTGGTCACCTTCGCTCGCAGTGATAGTCCTCAGTGGCTCTTGTTCTGGTCTGCCAAAGTTTCTGTAAGCACACTCGACAGCTGTAGAGATGAGAAGCAGGTCTGCGCCGAGGGCGCGCGCTAGAAGGCTGGAGGCATAGTCCTTGTCTATCACGGCTGCCACACCTTCCAACAGCCCCTGTTCATTTCTTACAACGGGGATTCCGCCGCCTCCCACGGCATAGACAATAACGCCATTGTGGACTAGCGTTTGGATTGCATCAATTTCGGCAATTTCCTTTGGCTTCGGTGAAGGGACTACTCTCCTCCAACCTCTCCCCGAGTCTTCTACGACTCGCCAACCTTGGGTCTTGGCCCTCTCCTCCGCAGTCTTCTGGTCCATGAATGACCCAATTGGCTTGGTCGGATTGAGGAAGGCGGGGTCATTCCGGTCGACTATGACTTCGGTGACTATGCCAGCAACTGGTTTATGGATGCCTCTCCGGTGGAACTCGTTTCTCATGGCTCTTGTGATCATGTATCCTATTGAACCCTGACTCATAGCTCCACAGTAGTCAAGCGGCACCTCGTGGACCTCGGACGCAGCCAGCTCCGAACGCCTAAGAATGAATCCCACTTGGGGACCGTTTCCGGACGTTATTGCGACGTTCCATCCCTCAAGAATCATGTCAGCTATGTGTCTGCAGGTCTCGGCTGCAGCCGCATACTGATCGGGAATGGTGCGATGGTCCTTGTCCTTGATGAGAGAGTTTCCTCCGATTGCTATAACGCCAACCTTGGTCACGATATGTCACCTCTGGGCACGTACAGGCGGTGGTTCGTCGGCCTTTTAAGAAATTCGCTTGTAACTTGTACGATTCCTTCAGCAGCGCCCAACAACATAGTTACATTTCGAAATAGCCATAATATTTTCGTAGAATCTCCAAAACATACCAAAACGCTTTTCTAAGGGCGATGAAACCCCAGCAGTAGACGTTCGTTCAAGTCCCTGCTCATCGGACTGGACAGCTTCCAAGCGGTCAAGCGGGGACCTGTCGACTGAAACGAGGAGATGATAACATGAATCCTTTCAATGGTCGAGACCTCCTCAGCTTGCAGGAGTGGAGTGTAGAAGACATCGAGCGAGTTCTTGAGCTGGCAGCCGACTTGAAGCAGAAGTTCAGGATTGGCGTCACAACTGACTACTTGAAGAACAAGACGTTCTTTATGCTGTTCTATGCGAGTTCGACGAGGACACGGAACTCGTTCGAGGCAGCTCTGACTCAGCTTGGCGGCCACGCTCACTATCTTAACCCCAAGACCATGCGTGCTGGTGACCCAGGCGCTCCCGAGGCCATTGCCGACACTGCAAAGGTGTTGAGCCGCTATGGCCACGGCATAGGCATCCGCATCTACTTCCCACAGTACGGTGAGGGGGAGAAGGTTATTCGAGAGTACGCAAAACACGCATCCATCCCCGTTGTGAGCATGGAGAGCGATGTCTATCACCCCTGTCAGGCACTCGCCGATCTCATGACCATCCGCGAGAAGTTCAAGGAGACCAAACATCTCAAGTACGTGCAGGCATGGGGGTATTCTCCTGACGCACTAAGGGTGTGTGCGGTGCCAAGCTCAAACATACTCCTGATGCCGAGGTTCGGCATGGATGTGACGTACGTGCGCCCGCCCGAGTTCACACTTCACCCTGATATCATCCAGCAGGCCAAAGTGAATGCGGAAACGCACGGCGGCAGCTTTACAGAAACCGACAACCTTGAAGAAGCAATCGAGGACGCGGACATAATCTACATGAGGCAACACTGCACGTTGGACTACGGAAAGCACGGCCCCGAGAAGGAACAGCAGATTATCGACAAGTACTCCGACTGGACCCTGACTAGTGACCTGCTGCGGTTGGCAAAGAAGTCGGCGGTTGTGATGCACTGCCTGCCCGTCGACCGCGATCATGAGATTGCAAGTGACGTATTGGACGGTCCACAGTCCATAGTCTATGATGAGGCTGAGAATCGCCTACATGTGCAGAAAGCTGTGCTCTCTCTGGTGATGTAGCTCCAGCTACATCATCTCTTCTTTTTCTTCGTAGTTAGCAATTGCGTTGCTGGCCTCGTTGCTAGGCATCTAGCATCCGACTCTCTCTTTAGTATGGCTTCCAATGACTTTAATAGAGTGGTGCGGCGTCCTGTTCTGGGCGCAAAAACATGATTGAGAAATTCCTAGTGACAGAGACCTTCTCGGCCGACAGTCCTCATACGGACCTTGAGATTGTCTTCTATAACCAGTTTCCCGCTCACAAGCTCAGGTCGTACCACGAGATACTCATGTTGTTGCCATTCGAGCCTGATGAGTATGAGGCTGAAGTGGAGGACGTTGAGGTCATTGATCACACTGTCGAGTACGACCCTCGAATATGGGGCTGGACATGGCGAGTTGAGACTAAGAGCTTTCGCGGCGGCTGGCTCCGACGCATTGACATGCGATGCAAGATGCTTGACAGTTGGAATCCTGAGAGCTGTGTGCTCAAGAGACGCTGGATAATTCCTCCTGACCCCATTCAGAAACTGAGCTATACCGTGAAGCTGCCTGAAGAGTATACAATCACGGAACATTTCGCCCACTTTATGACCGACGTTGAGAAGAAGAGTGAACGTGAGATAACGTTCACTAAGGAATTCCTTGAGATGGGTTTCAAGAGACTAGAGTTCAAGCTACATCTTGCGAGGTAGCAATACGCCCACGAATCTTCCCAAGTACAGAAATCAGGTAAGAGTATTCCATGGAGCGTCCACGTCGTACGTGTCTTGAACTCCGCAGAAGTTAGAGCTCGCACTCAAGCCCTCGAACTAGTGCCTGTTCGTTCGGGGCTCGGGGTAGGAGTTGGTGCCGCGGGGCACCCCTGTCCCCGCGGCGAATCTTCGCTATCTCTCGAAGGTCGAAAATTTGGCGCGAAGATCCTCGAGGAGGATTCGCCCACGTTCTGTGATGGAGTAGACTTCTTCCTCCTCTCCGATTTCGGCATACTCGGTCTTGCGCTTTCCGACGGCCTTGACGGCTCCAATCTCGACGAGCTGATCAGTGGCCCTGATCACTTGCTGGGGGGCTGTCAGGTAGTTTTTCCCCTTGACTTTGTCGAAGATCTCGCTCTTGCAGAAATCTCCTGTTGTCAGCACTTCGAGAATCAGGCCATGACTGCGACCTATGAGGCCATCACCAAGGCCTGCACGTTCTATTGCCTTGTAGAGCTTCTCCTTTTCTGACATCCTAGCTAGCCTCCTTGCCTAGGCAACCAAGCTTCTCGAGCTCGTCAGCCACGTACTTGAGTCCCACCTTCTCAAGGTGCGACCTCTTCGGCCTTCCTTCTTTGTCCCATCCCCGAATCTCATAGTATCTATCGAGGAGTTTGTCGTAGAGCTCTCGAGATACTCGCTGTCCCTTGCCAGTGCCTGTTGAGAGGGTTTCGTCGTAGTACCGGTCGGGCAAATAGTCGTCCTTGCGGCCCATGCCCCGTACAACGTTGAAGGCCCTCTCTATCGTGAGCACCCTGTCGGCAATGGTCTGAAGACCTTCGTAGGTGTAGCTCTTTCCAGTGGTTGCGGTGAGCCATCTGTACGGAAACTCAACATAGGACCGTGGCGATCCACGATTGATGTACTTGCAGGTTTCGAGGGCGTCATTGAGGAAGCGGACGTTCTCCGTCCAGCGAACGAGATCCGCTTTTGCTTCCGTGATGGTAAACCGGTCGGACGCCCTGGCATCGCCCACATACTTCTCCATTTCTTCGGGTGTGAACATGTATTCGCACACGAGGTGGGTTCGGAGGTGGTCGCCGCCTCTTGTAGACACACCGTATCCGAAGCCCCATGCCTTGAGGACGCGCGGGTCCATAGATCCCATTTGCTGGCCCTTGATGGTCATTGAGAAGTACTTGGCCTTGCCGCCGATGCGTTCGCTGGCTTTACGGCTGCCTAGGGCCAACAGTTCTCCAAGTTTGCCCTCTCTGTTCGCGAGTCTTCTGAGGACCTCATGTATTACTGAATCGTTGCCCCAGCTGAGGTCTAAGCCATCGGTGTCTTCCTTGGTAAGAATGCCTTCGTTGTAGCATTCCCATGCCCAACCCATGACTTCTGCTGCACTAATGTAGTCTAGGCCGTACATGTCGCATAGAGAGCCACCGACAAGAGCGACCTCAAGATTGTCGCAACCAAGTTTGCTCCCGAAGCCTGTCATTGCCTCGTATTCGACGCCTTCGCCGACCCAGCCCTTGAACGGACCCTCGTCGATTCTGAACCAAGGAGAGCAGTGGTACATACATCCTCCGCATCCTCGTTTCTTCTTGACATATTTCTCGTACAAGGGTGTTATGCCCAGCTTGTCAGCGTGCTCGAAACTGCCCTCTTTCCAGTTGTATGTTGGGAGGGCGCCCAAGTGCTGATACTGGTCCACAAACATCGGTGTGCCGTACTTGGAGAATGTTTCAAACCACCACTTGTCGGTCTCTGCTATTAACTCGATGTACTCGATGGTGCTCTTGTATACCTCCTCGGGGTCGTAGACGCGGATTCCAGATTCGCCGTAGGCGGAGATGGCCTTCAGTTTCTTGGAACCCATGATTGCTCCAACGCCGGCCTTCGCGGCCGCTCTACTGTAGTCGTTCATTATTGCGGCGGCAGCGACCATGTTCTCGCCGGCCTGCCCTATTGCAGCCACTGACATACCCTTGTTGGAGTGGTCACGCATGAGAATCTCTGTTGTCTCCCAGACATCTTTTCCCCACAGGTGCGATGCGTCACGAAGTTCTACGGTATCGTCCTCGATGAAGAGGTACACAGGTTTCTTTGATACTCCTTTCACGACGATGGCATCGTAGCCTGCGTACTTCATCGCCTGTCCGAAGTAACCCCCTGAGTTGGCATCGCCTAGGCCTCCAGTCACCCAAGAGAGAGTGGACACAGTATACCGCCCATTGTTGGGAATGGAGGTTCCTGTGCAGGGGCCAGTGCTGAAGATGAGGAGGTTGTCAGGTCCAAACGGATCCGTTCCCGGCTTGACCTCATCGAAGAGAATCTTGGCGTTGAAGCCT
>QMYR01000169.1 GCA_003662765.1 Candidatus Thorarchaeota archaeon | reverse complement strand
TACGTTTGATGGACTTCGGGCCGAAACCCTTGGTCTGCAGAAGTCCGAACTCTCGTCTTCTCAGGTTGTAGCTCACATCGCTGAGCATCGTTGATGAGTACCAGCTCATGAAGATGACAGGAGCTGCAAGTCCGACAAACGCAATGGCAAGTATCGCTGAGCCAAAGGACAGACTCGCCAGTGTGGGACCAAGAAGGTCCGTCACTTGGGTGTTGTACGCGGCAGTGCGGTCTTCTATCTTATCGATGGCATTTTGGACATTCGATGCGGATCCGCTGATATCGTAGGGATTGACCAACATGTCCCTGTTCAGCCTGCATAGGAAACCTTCGGTGACACTCAACTGGACAATGTCTTCCTGTTCAGCATACCAATCGAGGATTGGCAGGATGGTCTTATCAAAGTTGACCAATAGGAGGTCATACCGCCTCCAGTCGCCCTGCTCTATTCGCGTGAAGCCGAAGTCGATGTAGCGAGGTGGATTGAGAAGACGTGCGGTGTTCTCTGAGATGTCAACGAACCCCGCCACTGTCAGATTGACATAAATGACCCGGTAGTGAGGCGACGACTCTGCTAACATCATTATCGGCACTTGTAGAACCTGGCCTATGGACAGCAACGATGCATTCACAGAGCTGGCTACTACGTACGTTTCGTTCACACCGAGGTCTCTCGTCCCGTTGATATGACTGAGTGTACGCCAGATCTCTGAGTCGGTTTCCAGACCAACTATGTCGAACCCTTGACCAAGACTCGCATTGTAGCTGTACTTCACTCGAGCGTATCTGTCGACCAGACTCACCTCAGACAGTCCTTCCAGTATCTCTTCAAGGTCCTGATACTGCGACGGAGTCCAAGTCATGTTATTGGCCTGAATTCGCGCGTCGTAGTCCACACCTTCAAGGGCGGTCTTGAGAGCATCTTGCGTCAGCACATCGGCTGACATCAACATGCTCGCAAAGAACGTCGTGGCAATGAGAACGCCAATTGCCAGCGCAAGGGTCAGTTTGTATCCCCGGACCACTCTCTTGAAGGCGTACTTGAACATCCAATGCACTTCCTCTTTTCCGGCAACGCCGGTTGTTGCATATTAAAGGTAATTGTATGCTTCATTCAGATGATTGGTCTGCTTGAGCAGGACCATCTCCCGTTCTGCCCCGACGTCTGTCATAGATGACTGCTGCAGCACATGTGATGCCTGCGACTGCCAGCGTGCTGCCCACCACATAGGGCATGGTCACTGTTGGATTAGGTGCAATAGACTGTGGTACGTACGTGTCTATGGTCCGCGCGTAGCTCGTGGCAACATTGTCTGAGTTGTCAAATGCCTCTATGAACAACACATACGTATGGTTCGCACCCAGAGGCTGAATCTGTGCTACGTATAGGGAGTCGTTGAACGAGAGGGGATGCATTGTGATGTTCCCCGCCTCGTTGCGAATCACCAATGACACGTTCTTTACTCCGGAACCGCTGTCGTGAACCTCAGCCCACACTCCAAATGGCTCAAGTGCCGCGGGGTCACCCTCGATACCCCAATCGGAGATCTCTGGCCGCAAGACATCCTGAGCAAGTACCGGGTCGTGCAAGATCCCGCCCCCAACAACGGAGTCATCTATCACCGGACTACCGATGGGAGCCAGCGCCACGAGGACAATTGCCCAACGGATAGTCCGTTTCATGGGAGGGACAACGAAGGATGGGCTAATATAGCCGCTGGTCAACGCAGCGAAAATGAGAGGGTGGGCGCAGTTGCCGGGGCAATACGACGCTTTGCCGCGCCACCACCTATCAAACATTTTGAGCGTCGTATTCCATGTATCCTCTTCTTAGGACACATGCGAGCCACCCGCCGCACGCCAAAGCGGATGGACGACCCTCGGTCTTGTCGACTGCGCCCAGTATTGAGGAGTGTTCGTTTGTGTTTAAGGTTTCTGTCCCGACAACCCCATGAATACTCCACCGAGTAACCACGAGACTGCCATTCGTGAGATGCACATCATAGTTCATATCACCTATGCATAAAAAGCATCTGGTCATATACCGCACATCCGAGAAAGGCCGTGGGGGAGGGAGCCCCGCCCCCTCCTGGCTCACCACGTCTGGCCATTGCGGGCGAATTACGAAACCATCCTTCTCCTCCTTCGAAAGACAAGAGCGGCCACGCCCACGAGCAGTGGAACTCCGCCGACAGTGCCGGCCAGGGTCACACCAAGTCCGAATAGATCGGATGCGACGATGGGGTGTCCGCCACCTCCGGTCGACGGCCTCGTCCCGTTGGTCACCACAACAGCCCGTGTGCCCGTGTGGTAGGCAAAGTCCGCGGTTCCCACACCGTCGAACTCAGCAACAACAAAGTCTTCGACATAGCCCACTCCGGCATAGTACACGAGTGTATCGTTGTTCTGTGGGTTCCAAGCAATCAGCGAATGGCCAACTGCCAGAACAGCAACGTCCGTGCCGCCCACGTTGGCGTATCTCATGCGAGCAGGGCCCATGAACGAGCCGGAGTCCCATGCTCCAAACCAGTTGAGAGCATCGCCCTGACCAACGATGATGTCACCTCCAGTCAGTCCAACTGCTACCTCGAGTGCTCCGGTGTTCGAGTCCCAATCGCCAGTCTCGACGAAGGTGATAGGTTCGGTCCACGACGCCAACCAGAAGTCGCTGTTGTCGGCAGAGGCATTGATTGTCCGAACAAACCGGTCACTGCTTGCTATGGCATCATCGATTCCGTTATTGTCGAAGTCACCTACTGCAATGTCGTCCACACTGGTACCAGTGAGATAGTAGTGCTGGCGCACGCACTGGCCAGAGTAGAAGGTCACAACGGTACCAGCGGCCACGACGAAGTCGAGACCCGCGTTTCCATCAAACTCTCCTACTGCAATGTCCCCGACCGAGTGGGTCATGTTCACGTTGGTCACGAATCGCTGTCTGCCCTCCGAGAAGCAGATGGCATAGGTGTTCGTTGGCGATGACTCGGTCATGACGACGACGTACTCGTCACCATCGACTGATGTGAGGAAGTTGCCGACCAAGATCCCTGCAACATCGTCTGAGAACGTGTGGTCAATCGTTGAGACTGACGTTCCCGTCGCGCCGTCAAGAGCAAAGACGCTGCTCAGTCCCATCCGCGTTCTTCCGTAGACGAGCAGGTCCGGATTGCCGTCGCCGTCAAGGTCTCCAAACTTCACATCATGAATGGAACAGCCAGATGAGGACGCATTCCAGAGCAGCGACATGCTCTTTGTGCTGTACGCCCACACATGCTCAAGGTCGGCCACAACTAACTCATCAATCGAGTCTCCATCAAGGTCGTAGGCCCAGACACCACGCACATCAGAGCCGTAGTGACCACTCCAGTACGTAGTCCATGGCTCAAAGACCTCCGGTCGCGACCCGTACCCGGGCGCCAGCCTTCTGACAACGTACAGCGTTCCATTGTCGAGAGAGCCTGCGATCTCATCGTACCCGTCACCGTCGATGTCAACAGCTACGGCAGCACGGTATGTATGGGGCTCGATGTCAAACCACAACACCCTGCCGGTCAGCGCGTCGAGTGCTACGAGTCCTCCTCCCTGAAGCGCCAGTGCCAGGCCAGCCCGATCTCCAGCAAAGAAACCGGTTGAGGCGTGACGTATAGATGTGGCCGGTGGGTCGTACGACCAGACACGTCGACCGGAGGAGAACTCCTCATAGTAGACCGCCTTGTCGGTGACAACGATCGCCTCGGGCTGCAAGTCGGCATCATAGTCCGAAACGTAGAGATAGTACGCGTACTCGCTGGATTCTATGTCGTTGGTCGAGTTATACAACATGTCGCCAGTGTGACCGTCCAGTACGGCCAGACGCTTGTAGAAGACCGCAACGTCGTCATAGCCGTCACCGTTGTAGTCAAAGACAACAGGGTTGAATCCCACTGATGCGGCCTGCCCGTACTCAAGGTGTCGGATGATTGTTCCGTTGTTTCCATAGAGGAATGTCACTGTTCCATTCCAATGAACTACTGCAATGTCGAACTGTGCCCGACCAGAGAAGTTGCCGGCCGCAATGGGCATGGCGATGCCAGGCATTCCACTAAGATAGTGGGTCCACAGCACTGACCCGTCAGACGACCAGACCGTCACGTTCGAGAGACTGTTCGTCGCGACAATCTCCGGACCTACACTTGGTGCAATGTCAGCGATGGCCACACATCCAGGAATGTGGCCCAGCCACATGAAGTAGTATCCCCTAAACACATTTCGCCATAGAAGAGCGCCAGACACGGCATTGAGGAACGTGTAGTTGCCATCGCCGTATGATACAGCCAGCCTTGGACCATCCGTTGTGTTCTGCAGGTCCATAAGGTGAACATAGGACTTGACACCGGAGTATGCCCAGAGCCTGTCGCTGCCATCATCGTCGAATGCGGCGACTGTTCCATTCTGCATGCCCAAGATTATCTCTTCTCGACCATCTGCGTCGATGTCGTAGGAGATCATGTGCCTGTTCCGGTTGTCAGAAACCGAGCCGGCGTCAGCAACAGTCCAGACCTCTTCGCCAAAGCCTAAGTCGACTGGTGGTAGGGCAGAGTCGTCCACCTCGAAGACGAATACCTCGCCACGTTCGGCTGAAACACCAATCTCCTCGTATCCGTTGCCGTTCGTGTCATAGACTGTGACACCGGTCACGTCGTACGGAAATGCGTTCGACACCCATTTCTCCTTGTGCTGCATCTCGTCCCCAGCAAGGTTTGAGTGCTCGAGTTCGTACACTCCCACCTTGTCGTCAAAGCCTGCAATGACTTCGCGGCGTCCGTCATTGTCTGTGTCGCCAGCATCCATGTCCGCGACGCCACGAACATTGTAGTGAACAAATCGCGACGATGGGTTGACTCCATAGACGAGGTCGGCATGTTCCACATACAGCTTGCCCGTATGGTACGGGTTGGCTGGGTCAAGCAGGAAGGCGGTGGGGCCAATCACGTCATAGAGCGATCCTATGGAGAAATCGAAGACGTACGTATACATGAAGCCTCCGCCGTACAAGCCGAGGACACATGGGTCATATGCCGAGGGCACGTAGAGTGGAGCAGGCTGTGGCAGAGCTCCAGAATGCAGGTAGGTGACGGTCCCGTCAGGATTGTCCAGCCTGCTCACGTAGTCGGGCAGACTGGGCAGTTGCTCGCCCTCGTGCCAAGTCATCAGGTCATTTGAATAGCTCATCTGAACCCGGTCCTCGACCTCGGCTCCGGGTACCTCGTACACAACCATCAGAGTGTCCTCTGGCGAATCAAGGACGCACAGATCGGGGAAGACCTCATCATCGTACGACGAGGTGACCTGGTACATCGGCCGGTCCTGCCAGATGAAACTGCTGTTCGCGGTCACGACGAATATGTCCAAGTCGGTCTTCGCGATGCTCTGGTTTCTGGCCGTCAATGCGAGCGCCCAGCCGCCATCGTTTAGCAGTGCTAGGTCGATATGGGTTATGTCATAATGGGTGTAGTCCCGATAGTACATCGTGTGGCCAGTGACCCATGAGCTGCTCCATGAGGTCGTGGTCCCATAGTACGGTCTATGGACAAACGTGGAGAGATATACGATGCCAAGGGTGTTGTCGGCAAGCATGAACGGCTTGGGCATACGAACCCATGTTGCGGGGCAAATCTCCTTGATATTGGTGTCCCAAGCGGATCCCAGCCACCGCGTAATGTAGATGTAGTAGTATGTGCTCGAGCCGCTCCACAACTCGGCCCTCCACGCGAGATAGAGAGTGCCGTTTGGAGCCATGAACAGACTCGGGTCACTCTCTGCCTGTACAGTCCAAGACGGGTGCTGCGGGTAGGTCGACGGAGCCACCTGTGAGGGGCCGCCCCACAAGTCGACTGGCACGTAATAGAGTCGTGAGTACAACCTACCACGACCAGAGCGCGCATCGACGAAGACATCGACAATCCAGTTGTGGTCTGTAGTGAGGTACGCGAGGTCGTGTTGGCCGCGACCATAATAGACTGTGTCATTCTCATGTCCGGCCCGCACGGGCTGTGCGTCGATATATGGATGGTT
>QMYR01000168.1 GCA_003662765.1 Candidatus Thorarchaeota archaeon | reverse complement strand
TCAATCTGTCAGGTCGCGAAGGCGATTATCACTGATGAGGACATGACTGGCAAAGACGAACGTGTGATTCTGGTGAAGAACGAGGGTGATATTGAGGGCGCAGTCATTGTCACCGCTGCATTACTGAACGGTGTCACGCGCGGTACGAATGCAGTTATCGGTGTTGACCCTGGCCTCCGCTTTGGCCTAGCTCTTATCATCGACGGCAAGGTACTGTGTACAACATCCGCAATTTCGCCTGCTCATGCAGTCAGACAGACGCTCCGTTGGATCACTATCATCAGACAGAATCTTGTGCATTGTAGTGTTATGATTCGTGTTGGCGGTGGGTCTCGTTTCTTTCTTGCATTGTATCTCCGTGCTCTTCAGCGCGCATCATCAAGAGTCGCTGTTCAAATCGTTGACGAGCATCATACAACAGTGACAAGTGGCCCTGACAATGATAGGTCGTCAGCAACAATAATCGCACAGCGAGAAGGTGTCGCAGTCACTGACGATCGTCTTCGTCTGGAGAGGAGGGAGGGCTATATTCGGCTACTGAAGCGTCTCTTTGGTCAGCTGACTGGAGGCAACAGACTCTCAACAGACGAGGCCGAAGACATTCTTGCGGGACGGCGCTCTTTGGATGAGGCGATCTCCGCTGTTCACTGTTCAAAGAATGATTGAATCCTCTCCGCCACTAGTGTCGGATCGTCTGGTACAGGCTGAGTCACTTCGGCAAGCCACTTCGGAAGAAAGCGTCTGAGGTATGGCGTTGCGAATCTCTGGTCTAGCAGAATGATTGCTCCCTTATCGTCGAGCCTACGGACTGGCCTGCCTGCTGCTTGTATTGCTCGGGTCATAGCTGGAAGCACGTATGCATAGTCACGCCCCCTGCCATTGAACCTGTCATCAAAGTACTTGATAAGAGCATTAACCCGAGGTGTTGGTCTTGCATATGGTACGCCAACTACGATAACGCTGCTCATCGTGAGCCCCGGAAAGTCCCCTCCCTCTGAGTTACGCCCGCCCTGTACCCCCAGCAGTACTGCTCCCTCTCTCTCCCCCTCTCGTTTGAACTTGGCCACGAGCTCATCGTTCTCCGTGTTCTTCATTCCCTGCTTCTCTATGAACAGCTTCTTCTTGAGGCGCCTGCTGAGACCTGCAGCGATAAGAGCGTTCGCAACAGCATAGCTCGTTGTAAAGATGCCCGTGTTTCCTGGGGTGGAATGTGAAACTGCTACACAGTGATCCACCATTCTAGCAAACACCTCCGGTCCTCGCCCCTCGTAAGATGTGTCCAAGCCCTCAACGATTAGACCGAGTCGGTTACGTTGTGCGAAGGGGCTCTGGAAGGCAAGGGTCTTGGTTGTACCCCCTAGCCCAAGCATCTCGGAGTATGCACGTAGAGGTGAAATCGTTCCAGACACAGCAACGGCACAGCGAACCCTCTTGAGAATCGGTGATGTGACCGAGGTGGGATCGAGAGCAACGAGTTCCAGCGCAATTTGCCTGATGCCACGTCTACGAATCTCTGACGAGAGAATAAACGTGAAGTCCTTGCGTTCTGATGCTTCCAACCATCTCTGCATGAACTCTGCAACTCTGTAGATTGCAGAAACAGGGTACTTCCCCACACGTATGAGCCCCCTCTTGATTTTTAGTCCCAACTCATACATGTGAGCTAGTGGGTTGATGGCATCATTCAGACGAGACAGGCGCAATGCAGACTGATAGATGTCCGCAGGATCGATCACCTGTTCACTATTGTCTGGAATCTCCTTTGATAGATCGAGTAGCGTCCTCGCAAGTCCTCGGCAGAATTTCCTTGCAACGCTGTCATTGTATATCGATGCCTCATTGAGTGCCTGTCTGACAGTACGCAATGCCAAAGAATCACTTGCAGAGTCCAGTGCTGTGGAAGGAACGTTGTGAGCCTCGTCCTCCACCAAGACAGTTCTGTGAAGCGGTATCTCAAGTTCCGAAATGAATGTTTCAAGAATGAACGGATCAAATACATAGAGGTATGACAGAGCCACAACATCGACGATTCTCGCCAAGCGTTTGGCGAGTTCGTATGGACATAGTTCGTTGCGTCTTGCATACTCGATTATCTGTGGTGCAGATAGAACCTTGCTAGGCATGTCTGCCAATGTGTCTTCAGGTGATCCCCGTTGTCGAAGATTCTCATAGAACGGGCACTTTCCAGCTGACTTCAGATGGCCGCAGACTTCACTCAGTGGTGCGACTTGCCCGGCGTTCTCGAGTACAAATTCATTGATGCACATATGCTGCCGGCCACGAAGCGATATCCCGCTCACATCTGCCTGTTCTGAGATTGCGGTGAGTTCCTCTACGACTCTGTCCAACTGCTTATGCGTCCTCGCGCAATAGAGTACTTTTCCGGAGTTCTCCTTGACCCATGGAAGTACGCCGCATAGTACGACACAGGTCTTGCCGAACCCATTGGGTGCCTCTGCACAGATATGTTCGCCCTCTCGTACTGCCTCCTCAATTGCACACATCATCTCGGCCTGTCCAGGACGCACTTCCTGATAAGGAAAGAACGTGGAATAGTCAATCCTGTCGTTCATTGGCCGGTCACGTCATGAAGAAAAGGCATCACTGATAATCATGTTGCTGCAATGTGATGTACCGGACAATTGATACCATCCCGCATTCACCAATACCATAACAGTAGATGGAGACTAACAATATGGAAGACATCAACGACTTTGAGATGACAAGTAGTAGGGGGCCCATCAAGTTCCGTGTAATGCATCTTGAGAATGGGCTTGTCGTCTTCATATCAGGGGGCTCGGGTTTTCGGCTCGGGCCGACAGTCGTTTCGATTCCCGCATCTCAGTATAGATCCTCTCCGACATCAACCGGGCTACTCGGCTCGGAGCCCGATTCCATTATGGTCCGAATCATGGCTGAGCGAATTGCCGCATGGACTAATCGGGCCTGCATGGTCGTTGCTACCGTCAACGATCTGGACCGGGAACTCACGATGGAGATTCTGAATGCACTCAGAGATCATCTGTTGACATGATGAACTCTATCATATCCCTAATCCACATGCCCGTTTCCTCCGCCTCAATGAGTCGCGAGAGATACTCATTCCACGTGATAGGCATTGCCGCGCTCCACTCCTTGTACCCCCTCTCAAGTTCTTCTCGCGCATTTTCGTGATACCTGCAGAACTGAGCCTCCGCCCTACATATGCGACCACAGATTGGGCATCTTGCCTCCTCCTCAGTCACTCCTTCTTCTCCCTCCGTTTCTGAAGCGCCTTGAGGTCTTCTTGTCTGCCCGGACAGTTCGCCCAATTGATGCAGGTTTCCCACGTGCGTCTTCCAGACACGACTCTAATCATCTGATATCCGCAGTATTCGCAGTGCTTGTCCAATGGTACTATTCGTCCTTTCTGTGGCAGAGGAAATGTTAGATCGCATCCTCCCTCTCTGTATCTGGAGCACCCCACAAATCGCTTTCCTGTCTTCGGTGACCGCACAATCACGAGGGTCCCCTCTCCGCACTTCGGGCACGGTCCAAGTTCCTCCTGCGTCTTCCAATATCGCTTTAGTCCCTCGACCAGTTCAGCTCCTATCTCCTCCTCATGCTCCTTGAATCTGTCAAGTATCTGAAGGAGATCACGTTTCGCCTCGAACAACACCTCCTCACGGTCCCTCTTTCCCTCCCTGATTGCCTCCATGTCCATCTCAAGCCGACGGGTGAATTCTGGAGATAGTATCTGTGGAACGTGACGTTCAAGAGTTTCCACCGTTGCGTATCCGAGGGTTGAGAGCTCAAATCGGTCACTCAGAGTGTATCCTCGCGATTTCAGCGAATCTACTATTCCTGCTCTTGTTGCCTTTGTTCCCAGATTCTCCCGTTCCAACTGTTTGAGGAGACTGGCAGGATTGTACCTTGGCGGAGCCCGATTCATCTTCTCCGAGGCCTCAATTCTCTTAATTGGGACAACGTCCCCCTCACGAAGGGTTGGCAGCTCTTGCTTCTCGACTCTCACATACTTGCCGTACAACTTCATCCATCCCTCTTTGATGACTCTTCGCCCTCTGAGGTGAAAGGTGTGGCCCGCATGTGCAAGATCCACTCGTACACTCTCTCGGATTGAGTCTTCTCCAAAGACGGCGAGGAACCGTCGTACAATCAGATCGTAGAGCTTTCTTTCACTCGGTGTGAGTCTGCGTTCGGGCTTTTTGCCTGTGGGATGAATCGCCGGATGTGCTGGGTCTGTCTTTTCTCCTTGAACTGGTTCTGCTCTACGTTGTTCCTCAAGAACCCTAATCAGCTTCTCGTACTGGCTCTGCGACTTCAGTTCTTCGAGAATCGATTGAGTGTCTATACTCGGGGGTATCTTTTGGCTAGAGGTGCGTGGATACGAGATCAGCGCGTCTAGATACAATCGTTGAGCAAGGGCCAATGTACGGCTCGGCTTGAATCCAAAGTGTCGATATGCCTCACTCTGAAGCCCGCTCAGGTTGAAAGGCACGGGCGGACTGACCGTAGACCTTGTTGCCTTGACAGCACTGACATTCAGCCGCGCACCCTTTAGTTCATTCACTATCTGTTGTGCCTCATCTAGCCTGTCTACGCGTTTTCTGTGGTACTCAAGCACGAGGTCATTCCCGTTGTACTCGCCCACCGCATCGATGATCCAATAGGGCGTCGGTACGAAGAGATTGATCTCTCTCTCCCGTTCTGCAACAAACGACAGGGTTGGCCCCTGCACGCGCCCCGTTGAAACAATCTTGAACCATCCACTGGCGTGCTTTATGGCTAGAGTCAGCGCTCTGGTGAGGTTGATGCCATACAGCCAATCGACTTGGTGGCGCACATATCCCGATTCTATCAGCGGAAAGTCCAGTGTTGGCAACATCTTCTCATATGCTCTGACGAGATCATCCCTTGTGAGGGTTGAGAATCGCATGCGCTTGGCACGGTGCGGATCGACGTTGCACGCATATTTCAGAGTGAGAAACCCAATCAGACTGCCTTCGATGTCGTAGTCCGTGGCGACAATGAACGAGTCTGCCTCACGCGAGAGTTTCTTGATGAGATTGATTATGGGTTTGACATGGCTAGCCTTCTTATCGACCTCATATTTTGGTACCCACTCGGTTTCGAGCCTGGGATAGATCCATCCTTTTTCTGTCTGCTTCAGCTCGAAGAGATGCCCCAACGCATATACTACTACAAGTTTGTCGCCCTTCCTTTCACACTCGTAGTATGTTAATCTCCCTCTTTTCATAACTCTGGGCTCACTTCCTTCATCTAGTGCGCGAGCTATTCTCTCAGCCGCCGCAGGTTTCTCGGAGATTACTAGAGTATGACCCATGGGCTGCCCACCACTACTTCAATAGCACTTCCGACCTTGGTACAATGCTACATCTCGCGATAGTCTTAAAAGCCGACCGCCATCTCGCACCGTGAGGTTTGCCCATTGAAGCTATGGTGGCCCAGATTTATCGTAAGACCACAGGTTCGCCTTGCTCGTCCACACTTCCGAGCACCCACCCGTCCTCCGGACATTGTGCTCTTTGGGGTAATCTTCATCGTAGTTCTTTTTGTTCTTGGTGGGAACATATACACCCTTGTGAAGACTCCTCCACCAATAGCGGGAGGACCAAACGGTGAGCCCATACTCGTGGTAAAGGGTCTAGATATTCAGCTGGGAATGGAGGGTCTAGTCGCATCGGTCGTCATTTTCATGGGCACAATTGGTCTGGGTCTTCTGTACTACTCTTCAAAGTACGTATTTCAACCGGGGTACGCCATTCGACTGATGGCACTCGGCGCTATTCTCGCTGGTGTTGCATATTTGATTATGACGTATCTCCTTGGTCTGAAACTGTACACCTCCTAGAGGATGATTCCTCTCAGCGAGCCTGCCCAAATCACAAGGCTGTGGTCTTGCCAGCGGCCTCCTGTACGGAAATCATCGTGAGTTCCGGTTCTCGCTTACGTAGAGCGTCAAGAAGGCTTGCTCCTATCGCAAGCTTCAGCTTCTTCCTCTGATTCGCTGGACGATTATCTGTGTACTGCGGCT
>QMYR01000167.1 GCA_003662765.1 Candidatus Thorarchaeota archaeon | reverse complement strand
GTGTGTGAGCCTTCAGAGAGATCGGTGAACGTGTGAGGAGTAGTGAATGGCGTGAGCTGACCGTCAAGACGGATGCGACAACCGAGCGGGAAGCTGCGAACCTGCAGGCGGGTAGTCATATAGAAAAGAGAAGGCTTATGTGCAGATAAAACTTGTTGGTTGAGGGCAACGGCGGAATGCGATTGGCGACGGAGTGCGGTATCGAGTAGCGCACGACGTAACGAGAACCAAAGCGCGGTCTTTTCTGCTGTGGAGAGTTTATGGGGTTTCATCTTTTTTTTAGTCAGGTTTGAAGAAGACAAACTTGGCGAGACCCTGGGAGACTAATTCGTAAGCGAAGTTCTTGCCGTTGAGATAGACTTTGGCGAGCCGGCGATTATAATCGTCGAGCTGCTTGCGTGCACGGAGTTCGACTTCTTTGCCGAGAAGATGTGACTCGGTATAGGCTTTGGCAGCTTTACCGGCTTCTGTATCGAGTTCTGGACAGTTGATGTCTTCGAACCTGATCG
Organism: Candidatus Thorarchaeota archaeon; assembly: GCA_003662765.1. GTDB lineage: Archaea > Asgardarchaeota > Thorarchaeia > Thorarchaeales > Thorarchaeaceae > B65-G9. The sequence goes on along the minus strand of QMYR01000167.1, from coordinate 5,561 downwards.
GCTCATCATAAACGTCTGTTTTGAATGTGTCTCCGTCTATGACTTCGGTGACCGTGGCGAGTTTCCATTCCCAGAGCTGTTCGAAATGCATGAGTACAGTTTTGTGTGCATCGATCTGGGCATTGAAGGAATCGATATAGTTGCCGAGTGAGAGCCATGCGAGTGGTGAAGTGACGAGCATGAACGGACGGATGGTGGAAGCGAGCGCGAGCTGCTTCTCTTCGATTGGGATTTGGGCAGCCATGAGCTTGTCCATCTCCTCGGAGGTCTGGAGTAGAAGCGGATAGCCGGACTGTTCAACGAGCACGAGCGAGGCGGACATCGCCTCCTCCAGTATCTTCATACGGAGATTGAATTGCGCAGCGGCGAATTTGAGGATAGCGATCGCAGCGATGTAGAGTGGATGACCTTTCAGTGGCGCGGCAGCGATGACGGCACAGACGACTTGACGTGATAGGGTTGCAGAGCCACAAGAGATGTAGTCCTGAGAAGTGAAATGAGCCATGATGGTTAGACCTCCTGAAGAACGAACCTGAACTCTTTGGTTTTGCCCTTCTCGGCGGTGATGGTGTCTTCGTATTCGAGTAGACCACGACGTGGGGAGAGATATTTGAGCTTGATAGTGTGCGTGCCGGGTGCGAGATCATGGAACGTGTGGGGCGTGAGTGAATCGGTGGAATCGCCGTCTAAATAGATTTCGGCGTTGGTTGGTGAGGAAACGATGCGGACGACTGCACGGTCACGAGCTGACTTCTTCGCGGCTACCCATGCACGCCAGGCATCAACCTGATCACGGGCTGCCTGGACATAGTTGAGATATGTGGGCTGCATGTAGGGCGCGATCCAGCCCCAGGAGTCCGCGAAGGTCTCTAAATTGTTGACCTGCTCTTCGAGCGCGTCCAGTTGAACCTCGACCTCATCAACGAGGTCTTCACGCATGAGGCTCATGATGCCGAAACCCCGGATCTGGATGCCCTCCTCCTCAATGAACATCATGAACGAAACGGTCTGCATGATGTCGAAAACTAACTTGATGATGTCGAGCACGAGTGCAGCTTTCGATTTTCCGGGTGTTATCTCGGTTGCCATGATGTGGAGAGATTAAGATGATGAGAACCATGAGGATACGAACGCTTTGAAATGAGCGATGAGGTGGTTGGCAAAATCTTCGTGTGCGGTATCGCCATCGAACTCCTGACCACAGAGCCAGCAGGAGAAAGGCGGTGCGGTGAAACCCGGGATTTCGTCGAGCGCAAATAAGGAGAGTATAGGGTTGGTGATCGCATCTACGTTGCCGGTCATGATGTTGTCAACGAGCGCGCCCCACCAATAAGGACGATCAACTGCCTGTAAGGTGAAGTCTTTTCGGTCTTGCTCGCCCTGATCATGCTCTTTGAGGATTATCCAGAAATGCCAGGGCTCTTTGTCTGCGAGCGTGCAGGTGAGTGTGTCCCAGAAGCCTGAGAAAGAGTATTCACCGCCTGCGGGGATGTTCTGCCAGTGGATGTCCGGCTCCCAGTCCCAGAGCACAGAGCCGCCACCTTCTTTTTCGGAATAGAGGTAGACTCGCACTTCGACCTCGGAATTGGTCTCGTTCTTGACAGTTACGGGGATACGAATATCGGCGCCAACGACGGGGTTCTCAGGCAGGTTGAGTTCGGAGATATAGATGGTCATTTTTATGGGTAGTTTAGCTGATAGGTGGCTTTGACTTTGCCACCGGCGGGTACTTCGAGGAAGTTGTCTGAATCGAGAACGGTTCGTTCGACCATGATGATGTGGTTAGTGCCGTAAACGTCTTGGACTTTGGGGAAACGGATACCGACTTCTTTGACGGTTAGCGCGGCGATGCAATCGATCTCGGCAAAGAAGCGGACATTTTCGTCCGGGACATCGACGGCGCCTGAGATGTCTGCCCAATAGGAGTGAGAGCCTTGGAGCTTGTACTGCGCGGGATTGAATGACGTGCTGGAATCACCAACACCGATCTGGGTCATGCCGGAAACGGCGTCCCAGGGATGTGAGCTGGAGAAGGCTCTGAACTGGGCCTCGGTACCGGAATAGTCTTTGAGGAAGGTGGAGACATTTTCCTCTTGCGGGATTAGCATCTTGATGATGTGATAGAAGTTGAGTAGCCAAGAACGAGCCGGTGTGGAGATGCTTTTGAGTGGTTGGAGGTTGCGATCGAAAGCTTCGAGTTTGATTGAGAGCTTGGGTATGAGGAGTGTGTCGGGTGCGTGTGGACTGTTTGGTTTGGGATAAGGATCGGAATCAATCATAGTTGGCTTCCTCATATGCTTGGACATGGTTCACTAAATGAGAGATAAAATCGTCATGGTTATTAAAGGTTTCGCCACAGATGAAGCAGAAGAACGGGGGCTGGGTGAAACCGGGTATGCTGAACCTGCGCGCGTGTTCAAAGGACGCTTCGGCGAGTGCATGTGCGTTTTCGGAGATGATGGTGTCGGTAAGAACGTCATGCGGGAATGGGAGTAGCTCCAGAGCGGGCGTGAGAGCGGGCGGTGCACGAAGATGGAGTATTGGTAGGAAATCACCGATGAGCCGGAGACTGACAGAAAGAGAGGGGAGTGACGGAAGTGAGAGAGAAGTGGAGAACAGGAGGTTCTTGAGTTCGGTGAGGGTGAGTGCGGGCAGCGGCTTTAAGGCGATCGGGGCGAGTATCTGTAGCGAAGGCTTGAGCTGGAGGGTGGGAGTGGGTAGTGGAGCGAGCTTGAGGGTTGGAAGCTTGAAGACCGGCTCCCAGTCTTCGTAAGGAATGAACGTGATGACCTTTTCCCAATCGGTGTGGTCACAGTCACTTGAGCCCGAACGACCACGAACAATTATTTTGAGTTGGGTGTTCGGCATAACAACATCTTCATGCCAAACTGCGATTTCAAATGGCAAGCCGTAGATGCCTTTGACACAATCGGCAGCGAGTAGATCGAGAGGCTTGCCAAACTGCTGCGCGTACAGTCGGATGCCATACCATCCGGACTCAGAGCCGACGCTTTTGTAGTTGCCGGCGATTTGACCGTACTTGTAGATGGTCGTGCCGGGGCTTTTCACAACTGTCTTGCCGAAATATTCGGAATAGGTGAACCAAATGAGCTCGGTACGGGCCATGGATTACTCAAACTCCACGTGCTGCACAAAGTTCTGTATGCCGGGCACATATTTCCATTTGCGCGGTGGGTCGAAAAGCTTTTCGATGGTGAATGGGTAATAGAACAGCTTCTTCTTGTGTGGCCACCAGCGTTCACGCTCCTCTTCGGTGATGAGGTGTTTGGGCGTGAGCTCACGGAACTCTTTGAGTGTGATTTCAACCGGGGAGTCTAATCGGATGATGCCATAGCAGTATTTGCCTGAAAGGAGGAAGAGCGGCTCACCGATGTGTGAAGAGAATTTGACGGACTTGACGATCGCTTTCTTGCGTCTGAGCCAGATGAGTTCGCCATGGGGTTCAACGAGATAGAGACCGGCTGGGTTTCGCTCGCTGTAGAGCCGCTGGAGTGATGGGAGTTTGGGCTCCGGGAAGGACTTCGGGAGCCTGAGACGGTCACGGGCTTCTTCCCATGAGATGAGCGGTTTGCCGTCTGCAGTGGTCTGGACAAGTGCGATAGTGTCACGTACGAGCTGTGGGTCTGCCTGTTCGAGGATGGGTGACCATGTGAGCGAGACTGTGCCGTCACATTTGCGGATGTCCAAGACCTGCCGGAAGATTTGCTCCTCTAACCAGACCTTCACACGCGCTTGGAGCGGTTCTAACATGAGCTTCAAGTTGCGCTGGATGGCGGGTAACGAGGTTGCGAACTTCTCCTCGCCTAATAAGAACCTGCGCGGGATGCCGGAGATGGCGACTATCTGGGATAAGAAGAATTCGGGTATGTTCTGGATATTGGGTGGGAATTTGGGATCGATTGAAGAGACTTTGAAATAGTAGGGATGGGTGTATTCGGAAGCGGCATCGAGGTTCTTTACCTGCTCGGCGACCTGTTCGATGTCCTCGGCGGTTGGTGGATGATCGGGATCGCCAACTGAAATATCACGTGTGGGGAAACCGTGTTTGTATAACGCTTGCGAGATCGAGAACTCGATATTGGCAAGCCGTTCGAGTGTTCTGAACATCGGGAGCAGTAGCGGGATGCCGAGTAGTTCGTCGCCTATGGTTTCGAAAGTTAGGTGCGCGATTTCACTGCGTTTGAATTTGCGCTCTTCGGGTGTGCCGGCACGGAAGACATAACCTACGGGTTCGCCTGTAGAGTCGAGAAGGATCGAGCCCTGAGCGTCACGTTGGAAGTCAATGTCGATTGGATGCAGCGGTGCGAGCTTGACGATTTTCGTACGCGCTTTGTTGGGGATGAGATGATGGAATGCGTTACCAAAGACGTCGCAGTCAATACAGGCGTTGCGGATGATCGCTTTGAGATCGGAATTGAAGGGCGAATTGAATTTGGTATCGTTGAGGAACTCAAGGATTATCTCTTTCGTTCGTGGGTCGGAGAACTCAAGTGTGAAGCCACGTGCGACAATGAGGTCGGCACGGAAATGGATTGCACGATTGACAATGGGATGGCTGAGATAGGCGGTTTTGAGGTCTTCTTTCGTGATGGAGAAGTCTTGCAAGACGTTGGATTGCGACGATGCTACGGAATATGCGGGTGGGGAACGAGGACGGAGCTGACGTGGGATACTGGCGAGCGTTTGGAGTATTTTCATGGCTTGTTACGTGCGAGCGCATGAGCGCGAGCATCGGCGCGGCTGCCTTTGGCGAACCGATAGCCACAGCGTGAACAGACAATGTCTACCCAATAGTTGAGAGGCGCGAGCCCAAGGACAGGCTCTTCAAATAGTGCCAAAGATCCGCAACGGGGGCAGCATCGCACCATAAGAGGGAAAAAGAGCTAAGAGGTTATAAAACTTTCGATGGGGTGAATGGGCTACGGGCACGGCGGCGATTGGGTAATGAGAAGAAACAGGAGGATGCGGGTTGAGAAACGATCGAAATAGCGTACCGGAGTGCATCAATCCTATGGAACTGCTCCTTGTTCTCGATCTCAATGGTTGGCTCACCGTCCGGGCCGAGCTTGCGGGCGTATTGGTTGAGCTCGTCGAAGATGGATGGCAAAACGGAGGTAGATGAATGCGGTGAGTGAGTTTCGCAGTTCTCGAAGAAGAATAGCCGGCGTTCACGTAAGAGCTGGACTATGCGATCAATGCCCGCTTCGACATCGGTGAATGGTGGACGTGCGATCTCGATGCCGGCGGCACGATAATCGAGTCGGAACTGTAATTCCGAGCGCGCGCCACCAACGAATTTGGTGATGGGCTCGTGCTTTGAACGTTCAAGTAAAAGTTGCGCGTGCTGCTGCGTGGTGAGGTTACCTTCGAGTGTTACACGATAGACATAGAACTTCGGTGGGTGCTTTTTGGATTTGGGCGCGGGTCGCTCCGCGAGCCAAACGGTGGCGGTATGGAGCGGCCCGGGATCGATACCGACATAACGGGGCCATGCGTGAGGTATGGTGAACGGCTTGACGATATGCGTGGACTCATCGAAG
>QMYR01000166.1 GCA_003662765.1 Candidatus Thorarchaeota archaeon | reverse complement strand
GCCGTTTCATCGAGTACCTACTCAAGATGGGCGGCATCCGGGCAACCCCTGAACAGGTTCAGGAGATTGCGGACCGGGTAAAGAAGGCACATGAGGCCATGAAAGAGAGGCAGTCCCCTGAAACCTTCGACAGGATAAAGGAGGAACTTCGTGCGCTGAGAACAGAGGTCTCAGAACGTGAGTTCTGGTCGATTGTCTTTGATGTCATCTGAATAGTCCATCTCGGCACTGACGCGAGAGTCCAAGCGATGACGCGCAATAGCCCCTGCGTCCATCACGAGAATGCCGATGAGAAACAGCCCGCCTAAGAGCACGAAACCGTTTGGATCCCACCACCAGCTTCCAAAAGACACCCAGTGAAGAATCTCAAGGATAGCAAAGACGAACCCCACGGCCTGACAGATGTATACTCCCCATCTGAAGGCGAGCGTCGCCCGTCTGGCACTCTCTGCCACGGGACCTAGGCCAAGCTCAACCCCCTTCGAGCTGGTTGACACGAAATTCCCGTGAGCCACCTCTCTGCGGACAAAGTCCTCAAGCCCGTCTAGATTGACGAGATTTATGGGTATCTCGATGTATATCGTCCGGAACGTCTTCAACGCCGCACCGCCGCTGAAGATTGCCAGTACGGCTACGACAATCATGAAGACGAAAAACTGGGCGAATGCGAAGAGTGCGAAGACCAGAACAATGATGACAAACACACAGAGAATCTCCACGATGCCACCTGCGCTCTCCACACCACCTGTGAACAGCAGACCAAGTTTCTTGAGAAGCTCGACATTCAGCCAAGTCCTGTAGACCCGGGGATCACCCCGCGGCGCAAGGTAGCGACGAAACGACTCCTTCACCTCGTCCTTCGTCCCACCGTGCACGCAGATCTTGAGATAGGGCTCTTCCTCATCCCACAACTCTGAACCATATGGTGATGGCGTTCTTATCCTCTCCCTAGGAAGGGATACCACCATCTGCTCAATAATTTTTCGTGCAAAGCAGCGCACGAGTCATTCCGAAGCCGCGGGATCGTGGTTCTCGCCACGTGACGTGAGGAACCTTACAAATACGCGAAAATCCCCAGGCCGAACGTACAGTCCTGGCACTTGACACATATATTCACGGTATGACTCGCCAAATCTCTCAATCAACTCGCTCTCCTCCATCGCTACGTGATACTTCAGGCCAGCGAAGACAATGAGAACAAGTACAACAGAATAGATGCTCAACCGGAACAGGAGACCCCCCAAGGCAAACAGGACGGCACCAAAATAGGCGGGATGACGGATCACCGAGTATATGTCATGGCTTTGGAGGTCGGACTCCTCCGGATAGTAGAGGTACACCAGCAGCATGTAGTCGACACCGAAGGTGCAGACCGTGCTCCTCATCGTCGCGAGTGACAGTACGACAAGTACGAAGCCTCCGGTCATTCTTACGACTACGTCTAGGATCCAAGGCACACCAATTGCCGCGAGGACCGAAGTCGAGAGTATGGTCGTCAGAGGGTTCGCAGGCGGCCCGAGTAGGAGCGTGCCTTTCGAGAGATAGATGTGAATCACGACAGTCCCAATCAGGAAGACCCCGCAGGCGCCCCGCCTAAGAGCATGTGCGTAGGCTCCACCACCCATCTCGCGAAGCCACTTGTCGCGGTTTAGCCAGACTCCTCTCACGAGCAACACACCAATACACAAGCATAATGCCGAGCCAATGGGGGGCAACAGTGGCTCCATCAGGACAAGAAATGGCAGTCTGAATGCACGTGGCAGAATATCGAGGAACACCATGAAGAACAGTCCGATTGCACAGGCGCCTACTCCACGAAGAGGAAGCAGCAGGAGTCGCCAACCTGAATACTCGGGCAGTTTTTCCCGCAGCTTTTCAATCCCTCGTAGTTTCACGGAAACCACAGCATACCGCTATTGCGGTCTGTTGCATTTCTGTGTTTGCTCCGGTGTCGTATCACCGAATTCTTTTTGTCACGGTCGAGGCCATCCGCCCCTTGGGTGAAACTCATGGTCGTCTATGCCCTTGGGGATAAGGTTCCGGAGATCGCAGACTCTGCATACATTCATCCGCTCGCTTGCGTCATTGGTGATGTCAAGATAGGAGAAAACGTGTTCGTGGCTCCGCAGGCATCCATCAGAGGCGACATAGGAAGAATCGAGATAGGAGATGAATCCAACATTCAAGACGGTGTTGTGATTCACTCAGATCCCGGCTTTGTCACATTCATTGGTCGGCGTGTCAACATAGGTCACAATGCATCGATACACAGCGAGTACATTGGAAACAATGCGGCCATAGGTATGGGTGCTGTCCTTATGGTCGGCAGTCGAGTGGCCGAGGGAGCTCTCATTGCTAATGCAGCGCTGCTTCATCCAAAGACAGTGACTGAGCCCTACAAGATCTATGCAGGAGTGCCGGCCAAGTATCTGCGGGACTTCCCCGAAGACGACCCCGCCAGAGTCACCATTACTGGGTATGTAGACTCATACGTAGAGAGGACGCGGACATATCCACGAGTACTCCGACGGCTTGACTAGAGGATGAACTCACGCCGTGTTCGTGACTTGAGAACGCGACAGAATCTGTTGGCGAATCTCACTTGATAATGCGTGTTTCTGAGCCCCGGTCCAGTGTCGGGAGAAGACCGTCGTCCGTGTCACACTTACGATTAGTCCATCGTTCAAGGAGATTCTAACAACCGTCTTCAGCCAGTTCGTGAAAGGAAGTGAAGAGAACAGCAGGAGAATAGGACAGCACAGGACTGTGAAGAGCAGTGCTCCAAGCAGGACTGTGGCCCTGAGGCCATCAGAGGGCAATACCGTGGAGTTGACAAGGAAGTACGCGCCAGCTGCGACAATAGCACACCCCAAGACCGCTTCAGCTGACGCAGTCCATGAAACACCAGGCCTGCGAACCACCAGACCCCCGTCGTTCTCAACCAGAATAACCAAGCCATGGTAATGGTTGGCCGCTGCGCCAAGAAGAACCATCACGACCACCAGTACGCCAATCTCAAGAGACCCGAGGGCCAGACGGGAAGCCCAGACTACGGCCAGAACTGCCGAGATCAACAATGTGACAACACGAGTCCCTCGTCCAGCCATTCTGAAGTACGGGGCAGCCTTTATCCCCTCAACCAAACTCGAATCGGACGGCAACACGGGTTCCGGCATGGGCGTGAACCATCCGCGCTTGCAGATAAGTCTTCTAGCATAAGCCCGGGCAATCTGCCACCGAATAAGTTAAACTCCACGAAGTTCTGAACCGTGGGCAGGAGGTCGCCAAGTGCCAAAGTTTACCATGCGATGCTTCTGTTGCGTGTGCGGAAAAAAGCAGGAATACGAGTTCAATGTCCCACCTGCACCGTCAATGATACAGGAAGAGATCGTCTGCGACAACTGTGGTGACCGGACCCATGTTCTCTTGACATCTTGCCCAAATTGTGGCAAGACCTTCAAGTTCTTTCTCTCAGATCTCGACTTCATGGGGGAGATCAAACAACTGTCTGGTGTGTACGTTAGGCTCATAGACGGAATCCGTGATAGTCTATCGGACTATATCGAGGAGTTCAACGTCCCAGTACCCAAGAAGTGGTCAGTGAAGCTCAGTTGTACTTGTGGACACGACTACTTCGCCGAGATTCCTCTGCGACAACTTCGTACCTCCTGATGTTCACGGCCCAGAAACGGCAAGTTGGCACGGTCAGCATTGCCGATATAGGAATACACCACATACTATGGCGCCTCTTGTGCGAGTATTTCGGTCCCGAATGATGGTAGAGCTTATTAGCAATGCACAGTTACAATGTGTAGGTGGTTCGGGGTCAGCGGGGTCTGCTTCTGTAGTATGCCCCCATTAACTCCCCCCTCCTACCTACATCCCCGATGATCCCGGCCACCGCCGGCCAGCTGTGTCAAGACGCACTGCGATAGCGTGGTTCTACACTCGACCGTCACCAGTGCAATCCCGCAGATACCACGTTACCACGACTGTGTAGACCAGCATAATCGCAACGAAGACCATTATCGTGAGCAGCCCATTTGGCACGAACATTCCTTATCTCTCGTGCATACAGTGTATCATATGAAGAAAGGTCTTCCTCATATGCAGCATATGCATGCTCTTACGGGCATTGAGTGCACTGATTACTATAAACGAGTCACCTCATCTTCTTTTGGATCTGGCGAATCGCCTCCAGCACATCCTCCTCGGATATCTCTGCTTCCTGGAGTTCCACGGGAGCTGGGGCGTCAGCAGCTGTGGTCCTCACGACTCTCCGCCTCACGCCCTTCCCGGAGAGTGTGCGAGCAAGCTCGGATGCGTCGACTGAGCTGAGGACTTCTGTGTCAACCTGAGTGGGGTCGATGCCCAGCTCCTTGAGTATGGACTCCTGAATGGCGATCTTGTCAATCTCTTCTACAGCTATTCCGGTGATGAGTTCAACCAGACCCTCAGCCTCAGCAAGCGGGAAGAACTCGCCTTTGGTTGTCGAGGCTATCTCTTTGAACGTGTCCACTGCGTGGGTGTATCTTTGAATCTCAGGAAAACATCCCACGGTATGGACCACGATTCCGGCATCAAAGGCCTTCTTGGCCGCCTCACGCCAATCGATTCCCTCAGGACACTCAGACCAAGCATCGCCGGGTTCGACCCCGTGAGGCGGGGCGTCACCCACAAGAACTGCGACCTTGGCCGCATCACGAAGGAACTCCATTCGATTGAGAACATGGATTGCGTCGGCCACGGCCTCTGGACCGTCGCCGCCCCCCGAGGCAGACATCTCCTTGACACTCGCCTCTATGGCCGTGGTATCGGATGTCAGCTCGAACTTCTTCGTGACGAATGTGCTCTCTTGGGGCGGATGATCACGATAGCACACAAGACCAATCCTCAGATGATGACACAGCTCCTCTCTCTTGATAGTCCGCACAATCTCGAGAATCTTCTGCTTGACTGCATTGATGTAAGGCCCCATGGAGCCGGTGTTATCAACAACAAAGACCAGATCAAGCTTTCCCAACCTTTCTGACATCAGATTATCACCAACCGTGCCGGCACCTCGAACACAGGACCTTGCTGCACTAGAGCCTCCACTCCTGAGGCAGGCTCTCAATACTTATCCGATTGGCATATTAGTATAACTTGGGGACAGCCTCAGCCACGATACTTGTTCACGATTGGCATCTTCCAGCCAATGCCAAACGCTTTCCGCGTAATCTTGATGCACGGTGGGGCCTGCCACCGCTTGTACTCAGCACGCCTTATCCTCGAATAGACATCGTCAACCACATCAGGTGGATAGCCCATCTCGATCAGCTCTTGGCGGCCCTGTCTGTTCTCCACAATCTCATCAACGAGTGGGCTCACAATATCAAAGTCGAACGGATCATACTGGTTCTCACGCAGCTCTGCCGATGGTCTCTTGGTGATACAGCTTCTCGGAATGACCTCGTGCCCTGCACGGCGGTTGATGTACTCTGCCAGCCGATACACCTCAAGTTTGCTGACATCACCGATCACTCCAACTCCGCCGGTCATGTCTCCGTACAGAGTGCAATAGCCCAAGGCCAGTTCGGTCTTGTTACCGGTATTGAGTACAAGAATCCGCAGGTCCTTGAGCCTGTTAGAGATGTCCATCAGACAGTTGCCGCGCACCCGTGGCTGAATGTTCTCATCAGCAACGGGGTCGTCCTGTGACCGATCCACACCGTAGGCAAAGCGTATCTCTTCGAGGGGACCCTCAAGGGTCTCGTGATACTTGTCGACGATCTCCTGTATCGGGATGCGAACAAACTTGATTCCGAGGTTCTCGGCAAGAAGCTCCGCATCTGTCTTGCTGTGGTCGCTGGAGAAGCGAGAGGGCATCGACACTCCGATGACGTTGTCCGGACCCAGTGCCTCTGCCGCTATGCAGGCTGTGACAGAAGAGTCAATCCCCCCACTCAGGCCAAGAACCGCCCGTTCAAATCCGGTCTTGCGAAAGTAGTCGCGGAGTCCGAGGACGAGTGCGCCGAACATCTCCTCCACCTCGCAATAGGGGCGTCGTTCAACAGGCACACCCGCACCAGTTTCGAGATCAATCTCGGC
>QMYR01000165.1 GCA_003662765.1 Candidatus Thorarchaeota archaeon | reverse complement strand
GTTCTTGTCCTTTCCGAAGAACCTGACGAAGTCGTGGATCTTGGTCTGGGCTTGGTTGCCAATGGAAACAGCAGCCGCGATACCAACCCCGCGGTCTGCGAACTCCTCCAGCCTCTCGACAAGCCAACCTCCGCTCTGTGAGATTATTGCTACGTGCCCCCTGCGAGGCCTTGCCACTCTCTCCGATGGTAGGAAAAACGTGTCCACGACATCCGGCACGTAGACACCAATGCAGTTCGGGCCTACCATGGTCATGCGGTACTTGTTGGCGATATCCACAATCTCATGCTGGAGCGTGGCTCCGGACTCGCCGGTTTCGCTGAAGCCACCCGAAACAACGATGACGGCCTTGATGCCTTTCTCTCCGCATTCCTTGAGCACACCTGGGACGTATTTCGCAGGAACCGAGATTACCGCAAGGTCGACTCCGTCGGGAGTTTCGGTGATGGACTTGTAGACCTTCTGGCCTTCCACGGTACCACCCTTGGGGTTGATTGGGTAGGTGGTGAGGCTGTTCTCAAATCGCAGCTTCCTGAAGATTACGTTGCCCGGAGAGAATGGGTTCGAGGTGGAAACCCCCACAACAGCCGTGGTCGTTGGGTTCAACATCTTGTCGAGAGCACTCATTCGCAATCCCTCATCTCTGAGGGACTTGGTATCTCCGCTTATATGCCATGTGGCCACGTGATGGTCGGACCGGCTCACGGCTTCATCTGTGCCAGTATCTCTCGAAGTCTCGGTTCGGCTAGAATCGCATGCTGGAGCTTGCACAGCAGTTTCGTGACCTCAGCATAGATTACTTGCCTGTGCGGGTCAGTGTCCGACTCTGCGCTCTGCAGTGCTTCTTCACACCGCTGGTTGATTCGCTTGATGAGCCTCTTCTCTAATTCCGGTCCTCCCCAGCCAAAGCCATCGAATGCGGTCTGCGCCTCTGAAATCTTCTCTTGCACATGCAGTTCCTCCCCCTTCAGCAGGTCCTCTAACCCCGCGAAGTACTTGGCGACTGCTCTCTCAATCCGCTCCATCTCGGTAGTGGAGAGCGTGTTCTCCTGTGGTCTGCTGCTCATGAGGTCTTGTAGCAATCGTGCGCCAGGTGCCTCAGTGAGAAGCCCCCTTATGATTCGAGTCAGGAACTCGGCTGGAATCTGAATCGCGTCAGCAATGAAGGGTGAAGGCGATTGGTACTTGTGAAGCTCACGGAGGGCCTCGAACCAAAACGTAGGAAGAAGAACATGGCAACGCTTCGAGTATTGCCTGATCAGCTGGCTCGTCTGCGATATGAGACCCCACTCATCGTCTTCGATCTCGACTTTGCGATACGGCTCTGTTTCCTCTTCCGGCTCCGCCTCTACAAGGGGGACGATACCGGAAGCACCGGTAGGCTGAGCACCCTCTCCAGTGGCCGCCGGCCTTCGTGCAGATTCGTCAAGCAGGGAGAGTATCTCTTGTGCAGCACTCCTCTGTTCGGCCTCTTTCGCCTTCTGGGAGAGCTTTGGAAGCAGGCTCTCAAGCTGCGACAGACGCTTGACCACCAGCCCGAGGATGTTGGCTGTTGACGCAGGAATCCCCTCGTGGGAGAGGGTTTCTTCAATCCACTTCCTGGTCCTCATGAGACCCTGAGTAAGGGAGTCAACACGGTCTGGGTCAACACTCCCCGCGACCTGTGAGCTGAGAATGAAGTGGATGAGCGTCGAGTTTAGGGTTTCAATTAGCAGGAGCCTATCCAACAAGTCCTCCATGCGAAACTCGCTACTCACGCAAAGGTACCCCCGATCACTGCATAGTTGTTCCTGTGTCCATGTAATAACTGAACAACTCTCTGAAGTCGTTTATGGCGTTCACCAGTTCCTTCCGTGTCACTCCCTTAGATCGCATGAACCAGCTCTGCTTAAGCGGCGACGGTCCGCTGTGGAGGTTGACAAGCTGTGTGGCCTCATTGATCAGTTGTACAAGTTCGGGAATCTTCGGCAGTCCAAGCAGGACCAACAGGTTGACGGGGCTGTCAGGGTCGTTGTACTGCACATAGCATGGAGTAATAGCCGCCCCAGGAGCGATGAACTTGTCCAGTGCCTCCTTCAGGTGCATTCCGTACTCGGCCTTCGAGATATGTCGCGGCCCGCTGAACACATAGTACACGCTCTCCGCGTTAGGCTGATCGCCCACATCCGCGTATGAGCACTCCTGGATTGCGTAGTCAATCATCGCCTTCAGCTGCTGCGGCATGCTTCCCGCGTCGGGGATGAGGCCCACGTCGGTGTACAGGGCGGGAACAACGACAGGGTCCAGTTTTCTTGCGTAATCAGCGAGGTCTGTCGTTGGGAACACATCCTTGTTAGGCTCATGAACTCCCGGCGAGAGCATAGCCTCAACGACGTCCAGAGCTAGTGGGTTCACAAGTTCGACAAAGGCCTGCTCAGTTCTCTGTTCAAGTTCGCCTGAGGAGTCAAGTGTAGACGGTACCATCTTCTCAATCTGACCGATGTCTGCGATATCGATGTTGAGTTCCCTCTGGAGATAGTCTACGCTGTCTGCAGTTCTCGATTGGAGAATGCGTTTCAGCATGGTCCTGTTGCTCAGAAGAATCGTGAGGTCTGCACCTCTCTCCTGCAGTTGGAGCCTGAGGAGCTTTGAAACGGCCCAGATGGAGTTGAGCGCCTCCGATGACTGTCCCTCGAAGGGCAGCACACCAATCACATAGACGAATATTCGTCTGCCCTCCTCCTCCTGGAACCTCTGTTTCAAGAGTTCTATGAGGGCTGGGGTGCCTCCGCAACCAGTACCACCGCCAAGGCTCGTGAATATACAGAAGCCTGACACGCCCTCGAAGCCAAGGTTACTGAGCTGGTCAAAGACAATGTCCTTCGACTCCATCACGGCATTGTAGCCATCCATGAAACGGCCACCGACGCCGATCTCGCTGGCACCGTAGAGCATTGTGTGCTCCTTTGGGATGCCGTACTTCTCCCTCACCTTGGTCAGGTCGGCACGGTCGGTGTTCATCAGCAAGTAGCCCCTCACTCTAGAGGGCAACTTCTTGTCCCTACTCGCCTTTAGATACGACCCCACTATGTTGGATCCACACTCACCGATTCCGATGGCGAATACCTCTGCAGCCTTAGTAGTTTCTTCGTCACCGCCTCTTCGTAGCATCGTTGGTTCACTCCTCGCGCGCTTTCACCATGCTGTCCGCGATCTCTCTAAGGGCCCATGAGAGGTAGGAGCTGATGTCCTCCCTGCTAAAGGTTTCTCGTATCCGCTTTATCTGCTCGTCCAAGAACTTCTCTCGGGCATCAGGGCTCATCGTCGGACTGAATCCCGTCAGATACATGCGGAGTGACTTGTGCCAGTCATCCATCTTCTCGACCTGTGCGACCCATCCCTCTCGGAGTTCCTTGAGCATCTCGAAGTACTGAAGTGCCTCATCGAGTACCTTGGTCTCTTTCAGCTTCTCTTCAAGCTCTTTTATCCGCTCAACAGGGTATACCACCCGCGAGAAGTCCTTAGGATACTTCTCCATAACGCGCTCGATTGTGGAGTAGTAGTTACTTACGCTTCGCAGACGCTGGTCGAATTGCTGAGCGTCCTTTGCAGCCACGCTCTTGATCACAGACAGCATCTCGTCTTGGACGCTGGCAAGCGTGAGGCACACATCTAGTGCTTCGTTGATGTGCTTGCTCTGCTGTTCAAGCTGTTCCGGCACCTTCTCAAGCAGCATTTTCAGCCTTCCGACAAACTCTGAGAGGCCCTGCTTCTCAAAGATTGAGACAGCGCCCTTGATCTGGACGTACGCCTCATCAGCCCTCTTGCGTATCTTGGAGTGGAGCGTTGGAGATGTCGTCATGCTCATGAGCTTGTCGAAAGCGTCCGCAGCCTCCTCAAGGTCTCTCGGCGGGTGTTCCTTAAGGCCATGCAATATCTCAAGTTCTGACTCGACATCGACGCCTATGCTCTTGGCTTGTTCGAAGTTCTGAAGTAGCTGGTCGACTCGCTCAAGAAGTGTTTCGATTATCTTGCTGCTGATCTTCTTCTCGTACAGCTCCACCATCTTTCGAGCAATGGTGGGTAGGCTGAAGACGTTGTCTGCAGCGACCCCTACGCTGTTGAGTTCCGCTATTGCTTCTTGTACCTCGGACGGAATCTCAACCCCGGCCCCCATCAGCTTGGCCGCAGCAAGCCGAATCTTGACTCCGAGCCTGTATCTGAGGTTCTCAAGAGCCTCTTTCGCCTTGACCAGTATGCCCTCTTTGATTGCCTTCATCTCAGAGCGGATCTCGCCGAAGTCGTGCATCCTCTTGATTTTCTCCGCCCCTTGCTCAAGATCGGCCGTTATTGGCATGAATATCTCTGCGTAGCTGGGCTTGATTGTCTGAAGGTCCTGAATTATTGCATCAATCTCTTGCAGGCACGCATCTCTAAACGTGGCCACGCCGCTGTCGACCGCGTTTCTCAGGCTGTTGAGGCTCTCGAGCAGATAGACTATACCACCCCTTAGTTCTTCCACCTTCGGGGCCTTCTTGCTGAGTTGCGCGTAGTCCAGAACTCTATCCGCTGAAGTCGCTAGCTCATTGAACCTTGCAAGATAGTCGCGAATCTTCTCTGTTATGTGCTGGATGGCCTCCTCATGCATGGCCTTTGCTTTCGAGTAGATTCTGACCATGACATCGATGTCGGCGGTTTCGAGCTTGGACATGGAGTTTGCGATGAATTGCCTCATCGCCAAGACATCAGTGACTCCTGTGTCTTCTGGGGCATCAGTCGCTCTCTGCAGCTCTTCAAGTATCTCCTGAACCTTGTCCTTGAGCGCGATTCTGACCTGTCCCTCCCACTCGACCATCTTCTGGTAACCTAACAATAGTGACGCGACATCATCCGTTTCCACGTTGAAGACCGGAGCCGGGGGAATCACGTCTGCAGTTGTTGGGATGCCGCCCTCGACGATCTTCGTTGTGATCTCATGTTTCATGTTGATAATGCGGTCCCTCAGCAGGTTGGCCATCTGCTGCTCAGCTGTTCTTAGCTGACTTTCCAATGTTAGGAGGGTGGTGAGGTCAGATGCCGACGACGCATCCCGGGCAAGAAGCCTGAGTCTGTGTGTGAAGTCCACCGGGAGATCCAGCCCCAGTCTGGAGGCTGTGGTGACAGAGGCCTGCAGAGCCTCAATGTCGGAGAGGAGCGAGGTGCCCAGCATTCCGCTTACCTCTCCCTTACGCCCATCGAGATAGGCCCTCTCCTTGGTCAGCTTCTCGTGAAGAATGACCAACTCCGAGAGGGGTAGCCCCGACACATCATCCGTGGCCACGGTGGTTGCTACCTCACCACGGTCAATTGTAACATGTCGCTCGTAAGTGTCGACCATTCCCTTATTCTCGTCGAGCAGAGTCTTCACGTCACGAGTTATCTCCTGATGTACGACTGCGTACCTCTTTGAGAACTGGTCAGCGAAATCGTACAGATTCTGAGCGTCGTTGAAGTCTCCGGCTCCTACTGAGGGAAAGCTGACCGTCGCCAATGCTTTTGCTTCTGCTGGTCGCAGCGCCTGGATCTTCGGCATCAGACTGATGATGGCGCGGTGCTCCTTGCGAAACATGTCGGCAAGGTCGCGGACGGTCCTCATGTAGTCATCTTCGAGCTCTTTCTCGGCCTTTTGAAGTGCGGACTGAAGCTTCCTCTTCTTAAGGAACCCGGCCTTGCTAAGTTCGTTCTCCACCCGTGTCAGCTTTGCGAAGGCGTCGTAGAGCTGGCGCATCTGGCGGTCCGTCTGTTCCTCTAGGGCGGGGTCTATGATGACAAGCATTCCCTTAATCTCGAACAGACGGTCGAGCTCTCTTCGCCACTTGTGAGAGTCCAATAACCTTCCTCCTTGTAGGTGCGGCTGAGTCTGTCTTTGCTCTGGGTCTTAAGTGTATTCTGGGTGCACGGTGTGTAGTCCTCCATTGTGTGCCCAACCCATATTCCTCCATCGTCCCTCTAGATAAAGTCTTGACAGATATGCGCGCCTGTGCTTGCATGCGCCATCTCCCGCGGCAGCGCGTGATCTCTTCCAAAAAAGGTGGAAACCGCCGGTTTTTGCTCGACTAGAAAACGCCTTAAACAGCGTTCGGCACACT
>QMYR01000164.1 GCA_003662765.1 Candidatus Thorarchaeota archaeon | reverse complement strand
TGAGGCCTGTCGCTCCAGTTCCACTGATGTGACTTGGTCATGTAGTTCACGCAGGCCCCCCGCCCAGTCCAACGAGAGCCTTCTATCCTCATTGGCCACTCTGTCATCCTCATCAGGTTTGTTCTTGGTGGTTGGTATATCCTTCATCTCAATCAGTAATCAGTATGGTCTCAGTTGTTTATATGGTCGCCCATTATGCGACTGACCCCATCTTCCCGAGACCTCATGATTATCCCACGAGCAATCCTGTTGGATGTAATATAAAGGGGCTATGGTTGAAGGTATTTGGTGAGTGCATGGCCGCCTCCACTGTGGATAAGATGGACACAACCTCGAATACACTGGAAGTCCTATTGACTTGCCCCGAGTGTGGGGCACAGGTCATCACAGACCCTCATAGGGGGGAAGTCATATGTACGAACTGCGGTCTTGTCTGTGAGGCAGGACTCCCGGTTGTTGGATTTGATAGCATCCGCTCAAGTCACGAACTCGCGTCACAGGTTCAACACCCATATGGAACATATATCTCCAAAGGCTGGCAGGCCCTAGATGGAGAGATCCATGACCATTGGAAGCGCCTTCGCCGGACACATATCTGGACACAGATTCCGCGAGACCGGGGGAGGCAAATCTACAAGATTGTGAAGAGAATACGTCAGCTTGCAATACCACTGCGCATCCCTGAACAGGTGAGGATGGTTGCAGAGGATCTATGCATACGGGCGGAAAAGGCACAGACCAGCCAGACACGACATGCGATTCGAGCCGTGGTGTACCTGTATCTTGCCTGCCGACTTCACGACCTACCACGTTCGCTGAAGGAGTTCACCAGAGTCCTGCAAGAACAAGGCCAGACCCCACGAAAGAAACAGCTGCGGGTCACATTCCAGTTTCAGGAACAAGTCTGTAAGACATTGGGTATTCGACTCACCCCCCAGAGACCCCATGAGTTCATCCTGCGGGAGGCGCGGAGCCACAATCTACCACGACCGGTTGTGGAGAAGGCCCTTGAGATCTGTGACAGGGTGTGGGATGGTTCAAGTCAGCGGCCTGTGGGTGGGAGTAGAACTTCAATTGCCGCGGCAGCGGTGTATCTGGCAGGCAAATATTGCGGGGTGCCCCTGACCCAGAAACAATGCGCCAAGATTTTTGGAGTATGTGAGTTGACAGTTCGGTGTCGCCAGAAGGAACTCAGAGCGTGCCTGCAAAGTGTGGAGAATGCGGGGGCTGGCAACCCCTCAGGAATACATAGTATATAAACACAGAGCCGCATAAATGGTCTGAGGGACTTGTACCGATGAGTGCCGAAGAGGTCTCTGAGATTATAAACCCGGAAATATCGACCATCAAGGATGCGGCAAGGACAATTGGCAGGGCACTGATGAACCTTGAAGAGGCCCATGTCGAACTGGCAATGTCCAGACTTCATGGGGCGTTTCTCACCACGAACCCCGACTGGAATACAATATGGGGGCGCTTCATTGTCAATATCGTCGGTGGCCCCGACAAGGAGCTACCACCCTCAATCAGGACACCAGAGTTTGTTGGCGCATTGAAAGCGGTGGAAGGAACCGTCAATCGCACCCCACTGACAATCCGCAAGCACCTTTTTGAGGACTTTCGGAGAATTGTGTCACGCCATCGGATATAATAGCATATCGAGGTGTGGGCAGCATGTCGAAAAGGCTTCAGGATGATGTGGATGCGGTCAAGTTGAGAATTGAGGACGAGGTTCGAGAGAGAGCCCTCTCTTGGAAAGAGGAACTGGATAACATGAATCCCAATGGAGAAGAACTCCACGAGTTCCTCGAGAGGGTTCTTGATGTAAAGAAGATCACAGTGGGCAATCCATTCTCACAAGGGGATGAGGTTGTTCACTATGAACTCCTTCTGAGTTATGGCGGGCCAACCACATGGCTCTCCACAGAGTCGGGAAAGTTGACAGTCCACTGGGGCGGAGAAGAATACAATGTCACAATCAGTAACAGGGAACTACTTGACAGAATCGAGAGCATCATCGAGGGGCGATAGTCGCATCTTTGTTGAACTACGACTGCCTCTCTCCATGGGGGTGGAGGACTGATATGCGCAAGCCAATGACCCCCGGTGTTATGAATGACCAAGCTGAACCCCTCTGCGAGAAGGCTCTCAGGAATCTCTGGCAATATCACTACCAGCATAAAGATACAGAGTTTGTTCAAGAATGTCAGCGTCTTGCAACTCCCGCCACAGAGGCACTTCGCAGGTATCTTCTGGCATGTGAGAGAGATGAGCCCATCCCTCCAGAGATTGAACAAGAGGCAGAACTGGCAAGGAGATTCGGTCAGATCTTAAATTCGAGTCCACCCCATCCCGAACTGTGGCAATCGGAGAAGGTTCGTGAATATATGTTCTTATGCCTCTCGAGGGGTTCTACCGACATGTTTCTTGAGGTCGCAGAGCACCTCATTAGCATTGAGAAGTACGATGTTGTGTTCAAGTACATTGTACAGAGAGGCCTGCCCGATGAACGGTTCAAGTGGCTATTAGCCTCCCAGAACATTCCCGCCCACAATCTCTTTCAGGTCATGCGGCAGCTGGCGAGGCGATCACCTGAAGATGCCCTTGCAACACTCAGCATCATCGCCTATCGCAACAATGCCGCCCATCCCGAGACCCTTGAACTAGTCCGCACTATTCTTCGAACGATTCATAGACACAAGGATCCCCTGCTATGTGGGAGTGCTGCAGGAATCGTCTTTCAGACCCACGACTGGTGGGCCCACCACAAGGATGTCTTCGCCCTGACATCGGAATGCGCGCGACAGGCTCTCTCCTCCCCTGAGGCTTGTGCAGATGTCTGTGCGGGTCTCTTTCTGGGCCTCGCCATCTATCCAGATGACTTGGAACTATCGGTGACAAGAACGTTGCCATCTCTGCTACCAGAAATGATTCTGCGAGTGGTTCGTGCATGTCAAGACCCTGACCGGGATACATCACTTGCCAAATCAATACGCATGCTGGTCATGCGACTCGCAGTATGCAATTATCCATGGGTTGACCAAGTTCTGCGGCAGGTTGTAGAGTCAGAACCAGACCACCCAGTCATTATCGGGGCGGTATATGACTTTCAGGGCAGTCTCAATCCACCCGCAGCCATGGGTTTTGCGGAGGATGTTGTATGGTCCACAATGAATGCCGCCCTACGTATATTGACTGCCCGAGACTCGGTTGAGGCTGGGTCATTACAGCCAAATCCATGGATGTCGAACACACCGAGAGAGTTGTGGGCCAGTGTTGCAACGGTTCTGTCATACATGGTCGAGACTCGAGAAACGAGACCACCCCTTGAGACTGGACAGCTGCTTCTGAAGGCCATATGCAAAATGGAACCACATGCTAATCTGGCCACTTTCGATGAAGCGATTGACTCAGCACAAGACTGGCCCACCCTGACTGCCCTCGCAACAAAGATGGGGAGTCATGTCCAGTCCGAAGACTCCAAAGAAGTCATATCAGTCTTCCAGAACCTGAGGGTCGCCGATGACTCCATGGAAGTCATTCCGGAGGAACTACAATTGGATTCATAGGCGCGATTAGTATCCATCCACTCAATGGAACTATTTCATTAAGCCCAAGAAGACAATCTGTCCGACCATATCCTGTGACCGGATTGAAGACTTTCCTCTAGGAAAGTCGTGTTCGAAGAATGAGAAGATGGAGGGGGAACAATCCCCCTGTTGAGGTTGACCAAGGAATTCTTGGTCCACAAACCCCTCTTCAAGGGGCCTAAAATTCTTCTCTGCGAAGAACTATGAAAGAATGTTTCAATCTCCTCAACGAGGTAACAGTTGCTAATCCATGCATATAAACATTGTGTATTATGGGGCCCTGTGTGAAAAATCACCTCCCTGCACACTCAAGATAGTTCAGTCGCCAGATGTTGTGGAGGAGCACCCTGATGAAAATATTGACCAAAAGCTTCTCGTCAGGGACTATCGAGTATCTGCGCAATCGCTCCCTCACTGCGCGGGCCCCCGCAGAGAAACCATTACGTTTCATCTTGGTGGTCACCCTCCGCCCAGCTCACCGAAGAAGCCATGGCTGTGGAAACAATGATTAAGGGAATACTGCTCCTCTATGAGCCTTCTCGCAATCAATCCCAATCTCTCAAGTTCTGCCGGTTTCTCGGAGAGCATCTGGACTGTGTGTATCAAGTCATCTTCATCGTCGATCACGAATCCAGTGGGCCCATCCACGATAATGCCATTGTCCATGTTGCCCGCGATGAATCGAGAAACGAGGGAAACATATCCTGATGCCATGGCCTCAAGAGTGGACAATGAAAACCCCTCATGCGAGTCGAACAGAATCACGTAGATGTTTGCGGACCTGTAGTTCTCAGGAACACAATCGTACGGTAAGAGGCCTAGAGGCTCGAAGCGTGAGTCGTCGATTCCTTCGCACTCTTTGGGCAGTGAATCCAGTCCGATCACCATCATTTCGCAGTTCGGAAGGCAATCGCAGACGATTTTCAGGGTTCGCAGGAAGTTGCCCCTATGTGTCTTCTTCCCGTTGACCATAATTCTCGGTTCGGAATAATCCTTGCGAACCGCCATGAACATATCCGTATCAACCATGGGCGGCAAGAAACTGACTTTGCTCGGGTCAACGCATGTGTCGCTGAGTAGTGTTCTCCACAGGTGGGCGTTCTTGCCAATCCACGTTGCGATGGTTTCGGCGTAAAACATTGACAGCCAATAGCACATAAGATACGCCATATGAAGTAGTGACGGATGTTTCTCTATGAGGGGCAAAAGGAATGGGATGGTTTCGAACTAAACCACATGGACTTTTCGAATTGGCGTTCTCTCTAGCAACGCAATCATTGGCTCAACCAACCCGAAATCGCCCTGTACTACCTCTATTGCGGTCTTATGCGGCGCTTGTGGTCAGTCCTCCGTTGGGCGAATGCGGTTCTGCCTGTCGGTGAATACCGCCCCACGCTCTTCCAACACCCGTATCGCCTTCTGGAGGCGTCTCTCCGACAAACCAATGGCTCCTGCCTGTTCGAGCAGTTCATCCATGGTAACACCTCTTCCTAGACTCTCGTACATATCCCGGAGAAGTTGCAGGAGGCTCTGGCTGTCATTTCGTGCGCCCGCAGAATGGGTGGCCACGAGGGCATCGATGTCAATCCGATGATGGTCTGGGTCGAATGCAACGGTGCGTAGCGAGGTCTCCATGAGTTCAATGGCCGCGAGGGCATCTTCGCGGGTCGCCACCTCACGTAGGGCCATACGCGCATGGGCCTCTGTGAGTCGTCGTAGGGCCTCGTTCTGCCGGAGGTTGATCTGAATGGATGTTGAGTTATCCGCAGAGGCCTTCCGAAGCTGGACATAGTAGTCCTTGATGGTGTCTCGTGCCTCTTGGGACAGCTGTGGACGAACCATACGCCGGGCGAACAGGATATACTTTCGCAAGAGGTCGAGTGGGATTGGGGAATGCGCTTCGGGAGGAGGTGTCGACGAGGCTGTACATAGAGAGAACTCGGACAGCCTCCGATCCCGGTCTGGCTCTGGGACATCTCGCATCACAAATATCAGGTCGAACCGACTGAGGAGCGCGCCATCAAACATTCCCACATTCTCCCTGAATGGAAGAGAGGGATCGTATCGCCCAAGCGCGGGATTGGCAGCAGCAAGAACAGATGTACGAGCATTGAACTCCACATGGACATCGGCCTTGTGAATTGGCAGTATCCCCTGTTCCATCGCAGTATGGAGCGCACGTCTGTCTTCATCGCTCATCTTCTCAATCTCATCAAGGCATGCCACCCCACCATCTGCACGGATGAGCACACCGACCTCCACAGTCCACTGACCACCATGGTCACGTACCACTGCAGCGGTCAGGCCGGCACGACTACTACCGCTCCCCGAGGAGTACACCCCCCGGGGGAGTAGTTGTGCGACCCAGCGCAGTAGTTGGCTCTTGCCCGTTGAGAAGTCGCCCACCAGTAGAATGTGGATATTGCCACGCAGGGCAGTATTGCTCTGAAGCGAGTAGTGTGTGCCACCAAACAGGAGAAGTGCAATGGCCATCTTGATGGAGTCCCATCCATGAATCACAGGACAGATGCT
>QMYR01000163.1 GCA_003662765.1 Candidatus Thorarchaeota archaeon | reverse complement strand
TCACACCCTGTCCACATTCTCCCATCCCTTACACTTAGTGAAACCCATCTTCTACCTTTACCTTTGGGGCAAATTTGCGGCGCCAACAATAATTCGAATTAAGCTTGCTTCATTGCCAAGACCTCAACCCAGATAATGCTATTTAAGGGGCAGCTCCAAATTCACAATTGTAAAAGGTAATTTTCGCTGTGCTTTCCATCCATCAGTCGTCGCTTGAAAACGCCGCCACGTGATACCCTTCACCGAACACCAACGCATCATAGGCCACCTTGGTCCGTTTCTGGTAGTTGCGGTCTCTATCCAAGGCGTAGCCCCGACCAACGCCGGTGACGATTTCCCCAAGGCCAATCTCATTCGCCTTTTCCTCAAACTCACGCAGCAAGGCGGGAGCACTACCGGGGTCGGTGCTCCTTCCATCGGTGATAAAATGGACGTAAACATCGTTAAGATCTTCCCGTTTGGCTATCTCCAGAATCGCCAACGGATAGTCCATCGTGCCGTGTGAGCTCTTCTTGGAGAGGAGTCCCAACAGGTGAAGCGCTCCACCGCGGGATTTGGCATCGTTGATCGCCTTGAGGAATGCCTCATTGGTGTAGAACGAACCGTCTTTGATCGCTTGGTCCATGCGCACTTCATCTTGAAGCACGATCCTTCCCGCTCCGATGTTCATGTGCCCGGCCTCAGAGTTCCCCTTCATACCGGGTTTGAGCCCGACGGCCTCTCCGGACGCTTCCAATGCGGCGTGCGGGTACGACCGCCACAGCCTGTCCATCACCGGAGTGTCCGCCAGAAAGATCGGATTGGTCTCGTCCTCGGGTCCCAGGCCCCATCCGTCCAAGATGATGAGAAGAACTCGCTCCGTGTTTGTCTCTGGAGGACGCACAAGCATTGAACGGCCGGTCATTTCCGGAGGCTGAGGGATGCCCATTATTTCCAGGATGGTTGGAGCAACGTCACCGAGGATGCCCTTCTCCCTCACCTGGTAAGACGACCGCTCTTCCGTGGACGGTACGATGATGAACGGCACGGGATTGGTGGTGTGACTAAGGCTGGGTTTTCCGTTGGGCTTGACAAAGCATTCCAACAGGCCGTGGTCGGCGGTGATTATCGTTACATACCCCGCTTCCTTGGCCGCTTCCAGCGTTATTCCCAGGTGCTTGTCGATCGCCTCGGCACACTTGATATTGGCCTTACGATCAGGGAGATGGCCGATGATGTCCCCATTGGCAAAGTTGACGACGGCAAGCGCGTATTCCCCTCGGCTGAGTGCCTCTGTCAGCTTCCGCGTCACTCCCGGCAGGTTCAGTGCCGGATTCTCCGTTGGAAGGCGATCCTTAAAAGAGGGCACTTTTAGATCAACCTCGCCGGGAAACGGTTGATTCCGTCCCCCATTGAAGAAGAAGGTCACATGCGCAAACTTCTCCGATTCAGCGAGCCGCACCTGTTTCAACCCCTGCTTGCTCAGTATCTCCCCGAGGGTGTTCTCCGGCGGGGTAGGCCGGAACGCCACCGGTAGGTGTTTAAACTCTTCGTGGTACAGAGTCAGGGTGACAAACGTCAGCTGGTCGAAGTGTTTTACCGGGAACTCATCGAAGCTTGGATCGACGAACGTCTTTGTCAATTGGTACTCACGCTCACCGCGGCGACAACAGAAGATCACCGCATCCCCGTCCTCGATCCGCCCTATCGGGTGCTGATGTTCGTCGACGAGCACCAGCGGGGGGAGATAGTAATCCGTCTCCCCCTGCTCATACAGCTTTTCCACTGCATTGGCCAACGCGCTTCCGCTGCGCGTCAGCCGTTTCTGCGGACGATCCGTCTCTCCCATCATGCTCTCTTTCTGGAATTCATAACGTCCTGGGCTAGCTTCTCGATCAGACTGTCCAATTCCCCTTCCAGAGGGACAGGGATGTTATCGAGGAAGACCACTTGTTTCCCGTGCGCCAGTGCCTGCTTGGCAGCGACGTCTACGCCAGCGGCCTTCAGCTCAGCCAGCATGGTATCGAACTCGTAGTTGCTTGCTTCGATGTCCTCGCGCAGCTTCGGACGGTTGGAGAGATAGGGAGAAGCACCGACCACCTTACAGGAATAGTGTTCCTCGAGATATTCGCTCAGGCGCGGCAGGACTGTTTGCGGCGCGGTGGTGGCGAAGAACACCTTCTTTCCTGCTATATCCTCCAGCGGCTTGGGACGGAATATCGTCTTGATCACCGGAACGTCCTTGGCCTGTTTTATCGCCTCCACCATCTGGTTGACCTTATCCTCGTCAGCCATCGGCGGCTCGCACATCGTAAGCACCACCAGGTTGCTCTGCATGATCCGGTACGGTCCGAAGTACCTGCGGATGTAATCCAGAGGCTGGTGCGCTCCTACGATCAGGATGTTTTTATCCATCTTGATGGGAGGGAAAGTGCTGCCGCTGCCCTCAAAGATGGCCAGCTCCGGATTGAAGCTCTCAGCCACCCGTGCCCCTTGAACTACGTTGCTGACAAACGGGGTGCGGCCGCTCATTCCGCCGCCGCACCTTCGGCATCCGATGGTGAGTACACGCGCCATAAGCGCGTCTTCAAAGTGGTCGGAGGCAGCGTGGTGGCCTTCCTCGGCGATCTTCACCAGATACTCGGGAGAAAGCTCGAACTCCTCACCGTGCAGAACCTCTGGTTCCGCTGGTCCTCCACGCCCCATTGTTACTACACACACGTTGTACCGCTGTTTAAGCAACCGAGCGGTGTATGCCGAGACAGCGGTTTTACCCGTGCGTTTGCCCGTGCCGACAACTCCGATGCTGGGCAGTGAAGTCTCCTCCAGCTTGGGAGGGGCGAAGGCGAAATCTGCCCCACGATACCCTACTCCCGCATCAAGCAGAACGTTAGCGATCTCAAACCGCTCGTAATAGCCGACCACCGGTTCATCCGATAGGTCGACTGCAACATCAGGGGAAAATTTCTCTATCGCCGAGCGCAGAGCGCTATGCAGGTCTTTCTCCAATATCACTGGTACACCCAGCTGCTCCAAGTCTTTCTGACTGCCGATTTTCTCCGTTCCGCCGAGGAAGACCGCTCCGATCACCTCGTACTGTTTGGCCATGGCAGCCAAGCCGTCCTTGATCACTGGGAAATAATGCTCTCCATCAACAAGTGCCAGCGCTCTCTCCCGCTGCATCAGATCCTCCTTTTAGTTCTTAATCGCGCAGAAAGACAGCTTCCTTTATCTGAAGCCCGACTTCTGTATCCAGGTCGTAATTTAATTCGGGGTTGCTCTCAACGCGCCATTCCTGGCCGTCGATCTCCACCCAATACTCGATCACATTGCCCAAGAACGCCTTACGCCTGATCCGTCCGACAAGGGAACCCTCTTCCGGTGGTACAAGCCTGATGTTCTCCGGACGGATGAACACCACGCCCTGCTCACCCGGGGAGGCATCCTGCGAATGCGGCAGGGAACACTTGAGGACTCGTTCAGTCGACGTTCCCAAGAGTACTACCTCTCCTTCGTGGTTCTCTTTCTTTGTCAGCTTGCAATTTATAAAATTGGCGAGGCCGATGAAATCGGCAACGAATTTATTGGCCGGTTCATGATAGACAGAAACGGCATCGCCGATCTGCTGTATGGAACCTTGGTTCATAACGACGATCTTGTCGGATAGGACCATGGCTTCTGACTGGTCGTGCGTTACATAGATGACGGTTATATTCGTCTTTTTATGCAACTCCATGATCTCAAACCGCATATGCTCGCGTAGTTTAGCATCGAGGTTGGAAAGGGGCTCATCAAGGAGCATTGCGGTAGGTTCCATGACCAACGCTCGGGCCAACGCCACCCGCTGCTGCTGCCCACCGGACAATTGGCTGGGATAACGTTTCTCGAAGCCCGCCATCCCCACAAGTTCCAACGTATGACTTACTTTATCTCTAATATCTTGTTTGGGAACCTTCCGTAATTTCAGCGGATACGCCACGTTGTGAAAAACAGTCATGTGCGGCCATATGGCGTAGTTTTGGAATACCATGCCCAGGTTACGAGCTTCCGGAGGGACAAACTCATCCTTAGATGATACTAACCTATCATCAAGGTAGATTTCCCCATCTGTGGGCCTGTCCAATCCGGCGATCATTCGGAGAGTGGTAGTTTTCCCACAACCAGAAGGACCTAAGAATGAGACGATCTCACCGTCTTTGATATCAATATTTACATCATTTACGGCTACTACATCGCCAAATTGTTTGACTACGTTTTTTAAAATGACGTTACCCATGCTATTCCTCCCGACGCCTTAGAAGCTTGTTTTCGTCCCTACTTTCGTGACCTTACGCACTAAGTAGTTCCCCAGGAAAACGATCACTATCACAAGACTGGCTAGCGCAGCTGATATTTGATAGAGCCCCTCTTCTTGCAGGTTATACACCGCTACTCCGATCGTTGTTGTCTTCGGTCCAACGAGGAAGACCGAGATTGTGAGTTCGCGTAAAGTTGGCATGAATACCAATAAGAAACTGGCCACCAGCCCGGGACGGACCAACGGGACAATGATATCGCGGAAGTTACGCAGCCATGTGGCTCCTGAAACCCGTGCCGCTTCCTCCAGCGACGGATGGATCTGTTCCAAAGACGCGGAGACGTTCCTGAACGCAAAGAACATGTATCGGGCCACATACGCAACAAGGATTATCCAGAAGGTGTTGTAGAGGTTGATTCCGAATTGTCCGGTCCACGCAAGGATCATAGCAATCGCCACTACCGTGCCGGGAATGGAATACGGAAGCGTGGCCAGAAAGTCCAATATTCTCCGTCCCTTAAGCCGTGTTTTGACTACGATATAGGCAATGATCGATCCAAGAAGAGTTGTAGCTATAGCAGCGGAAAGGGCTAATAAGAAACTGTTCTTTATCGCCATCCGCGTGTAATCGTAGCCGAACAGGATGTAACGATAATTCTTCAGCGAAAGGTTCTCCGGCTTAATGGCCAATCCCCAAGCCTTCAAGAATGAAGTCAAGAATACCGAGGTAAGCGGAGCCACGATTGTAATAAAGATAAACACCGCTAATACCCCAAGTATGGGGTATTTCCAGCGGCCGAGTTCAACCACGTTAGGACGAACGCTCTTACCAGCGATAATCGTGTATTTCTTCCGGCTGAGTATCCAGCGGCTTAAAACCAGACCGGCGCCAGCGGTGAGCATGAGCAAGGTCGACAGTGCAGTAGCCAATTTAACTCCGCCAAACCCGCCCGTGTACATCTGCATGTACCGGTAAATTTGGGTGGTCAGCACATATATCCGCGAACGCATACCGATAATAGCGGGAATTCCGAAATTAGCGATGGTGAATATGAACACCAACAACATTCCCGAAACGATCGCCGGGGTCACAAGCGGCAAGGTGATATCCCTCATAACTCTGAACCTACCAGCCCCTGAGACCCGGGCGACCTCTTCCAACGATGGATCCATCCGCTCTAAAGCGCCGCGCACGGTTATAAAGACAAACGGATAGTTATAAAGCGCCATTACCCAAACAATGCCCAACATCGAATAGATATTGAACGGGGCGTGATGCGTGCCGAACACTCCCATGAAGAACTTGTTTATATAGCCGACTCGGGGACTGAGCAACTGAGTCCAAGCGATCGCTCCAATGAACGGAGGTATCATATAAGGTATCAGAAATATCGTCTCTAGCAGACCTTTAAACGGGATGTCCGTTCTGGCCACCAGCCATGCCAATATGATCCCGATGAGAGTTGAGAAGATAACTGTTAAAGCCCCCAGCTTCAATGTGTTAAAAAATGGCAAATAGTTGCTCTTAGTACTGAATACTTCAATGTAGTTTCCCACAGATAGGGTTCCATCGACCATAAAGCTTTTGTAAAGCACCAGCGCTAGCGGAACCGCGATGAGTACAACTAACACAAAGATTGCACCGGTGAAAATAAGGTGTTGTGTGCTGATCCTGCGCTTGGTCTCTTTTGTATTTTTCATTTTAGTTAGTCATTTGTAAGAGGAGGGGAAAGGAGAGTGCCTTTCCCCTCCTCAAGCTATTTAGTTGATCACGGAGCGAGCATGATCTCCGTGAATTTTTGCGTCAAGAACTCAGCATTGCGACGGATGTAATTGTAATCCACCGGCATCTCGTTCTTGACCAACTGGCTCAGAGACGGTGCCCCAGCCGGTGAAGCAACATCCGGCCGCACAGGGATGAACGATCCCATCT
>QMYR01000162.1 GCA_003662765.1 Candidatus Thorarchaeota archaeon | reverse complement strand
TCTTCTGGCAACGCAGATGGCGGTACAACTCTCCGCCTGCCTCCTTGTCCGCGTAGATGTACGCGTAGATATGCTCATGGCTGACACTGATCCCTTCTTCCAGATTGAGCCTCCCCGATATCTGTTGTGGACTCCAATCTAGCTGCAGTAGCTGCTCTACCTGTATCCACACAGAACCGCCAAAACGAGGTCGTATCTTGGCTTGCCTACGTTTCAACGTCAGATGATGCGCTTCCTCAGGCTGGTATTCCCCCTCATCTGTTGACTTTGTGAAAAAAAAGTTCTATAGTGAATGGGATGCAAGCGTTTGCGAAAAGGGGGCGATATAGAGACTAACTAGGCTTTTGGCAGTGGAGACCAACTACAATGTTCAAGGAGGAAAACATGCAGATGCGTTGGGGAAAACTGACAGTTGTACTCGTCTTGGCCGGACTATTGATCGCTGGGGTGGCAGCTTTTGCGGCCGCAAAAAACTACACTGTTTATGTTGTTGTTCACGGCGGAATCGCTGATCCATTTTGGAAGGTTTGCGAGAAAGGTGCCAAGGATGCAGGGGCATTGTATCCCGATCTTAATGTGATATACACTGGCCCCGCTTCGTTCAAGTTGGAGGAGTTCATAGCTGATGTTGAGGCTGCCTTGGCAACCAATCCTGATGCGCTTGTGTGTACCCTTACCGCACCAGAAGCGATGGATGAGATCTTGCGGCCAGTTATTGCTAGCGGACTTCCAGTCATAGGGATCAACGCACCTGACCTGCGGCCAGAAGCCGAACGTATCCCCGTGCTTACCTATATAGGGATGGATTCGTACACCATTGGTGTAACAGCAGCGAAAGAGACGCTCAAGCGGTTCACTCCCAAGCGGGCAGTCTACGTGAACCATCACCCAGGGGCAACCAACATCGAGCTCCGCGGAGAAGGATGGATTGACACGATGACGGCTGCAGGCGTTACCGCAGAGGCAATAGATATCACCGAGGACCCAATTCAGGGCGCCGAGATCGTCTCTGCTTACCTGAAGGCCCATCCAGAAACTGATGCGCTGTTCAGTGGGAACACGCAGCGGACAGAGACAATCATTCCACGCCTTGAAGCTGATGGAATTGTAGTAGGCAAGGACATAAAGATTGCTCAGATGGACATCTCTCAACAGATTCTACAGTACATCTCTGATGGGAAAGTGATGTTCACAATGGACCAGCAGCAGTACATGCAGGGGTACCTCGGAGTCATATTTGCGTACCTCAATGTAAAGTATGGCTTGGCGCCTCCTCCGGCCCCTGTGTCTACAGGGCCAGGAGTAGTCACTGCAAAGGACATTGCAACACTGACGGAACTATCTAAGGAAGGATATCGTTAGTAAATGCATATATAGTTCTTTGGAGAGCGGTGTCATAAGGATGCCGCTCTCCTCATATATTAAAAGGAGCAATATGGATACCAAGGAAACAACACTGTGGTCTAGATTGCTAAACGTTGCTACTAGGTTCCGTCATCGGCCGGAAGTGGGTGTTATTCTTGCGTTTGTGGTGATGTCCGCAATCTTCTCCATTCTCTCCCCCTCATTCTTGAGTCTCCGTAATCTTACTGGAATGTTCACTGTTGTTTCAGAACTGGGAATAATGACCATTGGGATAACGTTCATCATGATTGCTGGAGAGTTTGATATGTCAGTCAGCAGCGTTTATGCGCTTGGGGGATTCCTGTTTGTCACATTGGCAAATGGAATGAATTCTCTTCTCGCGATGGCAATCGTGTTGCTTGGCGCTGTGGTTATTGGATTTATCAATGCAATGGTCGTCCTGAAAACAAGAATTCCATCTTTCATTGCCACTTTGGGAATGATGATGTTCTTGCGTGGTGTGTTGCTTGCTATTACTGGCGGGAAATCAGTGAAATATATCGGGGACAGCATAGTGCCCGCAATACTGTCAACTAGACTACCATTGGGCTTCCGGCCATCGCACTTTTGGTTCCTTGGCCTCACCATTGTCTTCAGCGTGATCCTCATGCGGACTCGCTATGGAAACTGGGTATTCGCCACAGGCGGAGACAAAGCTGTAGCTAGAGCAATGGGTGTGAATACTGATCGCGTCAAGATCATCAACTTCATGGTTTCGTCAGTACTAGCGTCTCTGGCAGGTATGATGGTGATCACCAGGTTCTGGATCGCTAATGCCTCCTTTGGACAGCACATGGAATTGGAGGCAATTGCCGCTGCAGTCATTGGCGGGACATTCTTGACCGGTGGGTATGGAAGCATCGTCGGAGCGTTCTTTGGTGCATTTCTTATGGGCACGGTAAGGACTGGCCTTGTCATGTCCGGAGCACCGGCATATTGGTATCGCGCATTTGTTGGTGCGATTTTGATCATTGCAGCAGCCATAAACCTCAAGCTTCGTAGTAAGGAAATGTAGGGGGATTGAAGATGGAACATCAAGGTACTCCCTTAGTACAGATGGAAGGTATCACCAAGAGATACGGTGCTGTTGAGGCCCTGACAGATGTCAGTATTCATGTAGACAGACACGAGGTTCTAGGATTGCTAGGCGACAACGGAGCCGGCAAGTCAACTCTCATCAAAGTGCTAGCAGGAGTACATCCTCCTACTACGGGACAGGTCTACTTTGATGGGAAACCCGTCCTTCTGAAGTCGCCTGCCGATGCGAGGAAGATGGGAGTCGAGACAGTACATCAAGCACTGTCGCTTGTCGATATAATGACCATCTCCAGGAACTTCTATCTAGGCCGCGAGCCAACGAGGAAATTCGGTCCGTTCTCCCTACTAGACACGAGGAAAATGGGACAGGAATGTCGTGATGTGGTAACTCACGTGGGCGTTCGTGTCCGCGACCCCAATGAGTATGTTTCTTTGCTGTCAGGAGGAGAGCGCCAGGCGATCTCTATCGGACGGGCCATGCATTTCGGTGCCAAGGTCTTGATTCTCGACGAACCAATGACAGCTTTGTCTATTAAAGAAGTCCGCATTATTGTGAAGGAAATAGAAAAGGCAAAAGATGAAGGTGCAGCCATCATATTCATTACACATAATGTTCATCATGTATATCCTATTGCAGATCGTTTCACAATTTTGGATCGGGGGAAGAAGGTCTGTGACTTAGATAAGAGTCAAGCATCACCGGAGCAGATCATGGAGATCGTGGCCACAGGCAACATGGATTCCGTGAATGTGGTGTGAGAAGAGGCGTATCAACTGTGGATAACGGTGGATCGTTTGCTGGTTGTATTGGTTGGCTTGGGGTGTAAACTGGGGCAGAGTGGTCAAGGAAGCCATAGAGGGAACTATAGATGAAGAGCAAGCTTGCTGTGATCTTCCTCGGGAAGCCTGACGGAGTCGCCGGTTGGCCTTATGCACAGCTCAATTGTAGCAATCGAGCGGAAGCGCTTCTGAGGCCAATAAGGAAGGCCTTTCCTGATGTCGATTTCAGGGAAAGCATGGTTGATAGTGCTGAAACTGCATCTTGCGCAGCAAAGATGCTGACAGAGCAGGAGATCGATGGTGTAGTGATTTGGGCGTTAGCTTCGTATCACCATGACTATTCTACAGAACAACTTGTTAGTTCTGGCAGACCCACCATTCTTGTAAGTGACCTTTACGGCGGGGATCTTCTGTTTCTTGAA
The DNA here is from genome assembly GCA_003662765.1 of Candidatus Thorarchaeota archaeon. Lineage (GTDB taxonomy): Archaea > Asgardarchaeota > Thorarchaeia > Thorarchaeales > Thorarchaeaceae > B65-G9. The sequence continues at coordinate 2,588 of QMYR01000162.1, read as the reverse complement.
GTTTGGGATGCTGCAAAGCGTGCAAAGGCTCCTGCTATTCCAATATCCTCTTCAGGAACTGATGAGCTCATGCATGCCATCAATCTGATGATGGTTATTCACTCTTTACGCGACAAGAAGATTCTTGTTGTGGAGAAGTCTCACCGGGCAGATGATCAGTCTCATTTCTGGCGACGTTCCTACGACGCGTACCTCAAAGCAGCAAAGGAGCGCCTGGGACTAGATGTTCTCATCATTGCGCCTCTGGAGCTCCAGGATCGCTATCGCTCCGTCGACCTTGCACAAGCCAAACGACTGGCCGCACAGTGGACGAACGATTCCCTTGGAATTGGGGATGTGGATCAGGTTGAAATCATAAACGCGGCTCGCCTCTACCTTGCCATGTCTGATCTGATTGCCAGAGAAGATGCTGCCGGAATAACCATCGACTGTTTGGAGCTATTCTACTCCGGTGCTCTTCCCGCCTATCCATGCCTCGGGTTCTTTCAGCTGAACAGCGAAGGAAACTTGGGTGTATGCGAAGCGGACTTGGAGGCCACAATCACCCAGCTCCTCGGTCAGCGTTTGACGGGGCGGCCCGGCTTCATATCCGATCCGGTGATTGATACAGGAAGCTCACAGATCATCTACGCCCATTGTGTATCCCACAACTGCCCATTGGGGAGAAACGGCCCGTGTGTTCCATACAAGATCCGCACTCATGCAGAGGACAGAAAAGGGGCATCGGTCCAGGTCTTTCTGCCCCCAGGCTACCCCCTGACCACCGTCAAGTTGAACCTTCTGGCCGGGAAACTGGCGATCCACTCTGCAGAGAGTATCGGAAATGTAGAGGAAGAAAGGGCATGTCGGACGAAACTTGCGGCTCATGCCCACACCGATCAGATCCTCAGAAACTGGGATTTCCAGACGTTTGGTTGGCATCGTGTTACTTTCTACGGTGAATTCAGGAGCGATTTTCTAGATCTTGCCAGCCTTCTGGGCTTGGAAGTGGTTGAAGAGGACAGATGACCGCTCTTGCAAGCATAGAGAGTGCTACACATTAGACATCTTCTGAGAAACTGATGAGGAGCGATTCATGAACAATATCAAGATCGGACTGATTGGCGCTGGACGTATCGGGCGGCTGCACGCGGCGAATCTGAGTTATCGTGTTAGTGGGGCGGAGATTGTCGCGGTTGCTGATGTATTCCCCGGGGCAGCGAAGGAGTGTGCACAAGAGCTATCGATCCCGAGCGCTGTAGAGGATCCCCGCCGAATATTGGACGATCCGCGGATTGACGCCGTGTTTATCTGCACGAGCACGGACACACACGCATCTTTAATCGAGCAGGCCGCGAAGGCAGGAAAGCACATCTTTTGCGAGAAGCCGATCGCCCTCGATCTTCCAACGATCGACCGTGCGCTGGCGACCGTCGGGCGGGCCGGTGTATCACTGCAGATTGGCTTCAATCGCCGGTTTGATTCCAACTTCCGTCGTGCACGCGAGTTGGTGGCTGAAGGGAAGATCGGACAGCCTCACGTACTGCGAATAACGAGCCGCGATCCTGAGCCGCCTCCGCCAGAGTACGTCAAGGTTTCTGGCGGGATATTCCTCGACATGATGATCCATGATTTCGACATGGCCCGCTACCTGATGCAGGACGAGGTTGTTGAGGTCTACGCGTCGGGCGCGGTCCTCGTCGACCCGCGGATCGGGGAGCTTGGAGATGTGGACACTGCTGTGGTTACCTTGCACTTCAAGAGTGGAGCGCTCGGGGTGATCGACAACTCTCGGCGTGCAGTCTATGGTTACGATCAACGTGCGGAGGTGTTCGGGGAGAAGGGGACGGTCGTGGTCTCCAATCCCAAACCCGATACCGCGGTGCTGAGCGAATCGGAGGGTGATCATTCATCGGCGCTCTATCACTTCTTCACCGATCGTTACATGGATGCCTACGTCGCTGAAGCGGAGGCGTTCGTTCTTTCGATTGAGAAGGGAGAGTCTCCCCTCGTCAGCGGACGTGATGGGAAGATCCCCGTGGCCATGGGCTACGCAGCCAAGCTTTCCCTTGCTGAGAACAGGCCCGTGCGGCTAGCGGAAATCGATCCGGGCCTCAACCTATAGAAGGAGGCGATGTGCGATACGGAGTGTGCAGTTGGATACTTGGGGATACTCCACTGCTGCGGGTTGCAGAGCTTCTTTCAGGGCTAGGCTACAGTGGGATCGAACTCTTCGGCAACTGGAAGCATTATCCAGCACAAGCAACGCGGAAGATTCTGTACGAACATGGCCTCTCGGTCTTCTCTCTTACTCCAGAGAATGTCGACCTCGCTCACCCGGAGAAGAAAGTAAGGAAGACGGCGCGCGATTACTACCTTCGTCTCCTTGACTATGCTGCCGAGCTGGGATCTCCTTTGATTGGCTGTCATGGTGCGGTAGGTCGTCTGCGCGCCATTTCGGGACAGGCAAAGGAAGGACCGCTCCAGGGAGAAGAGGTTAGTGTGCTTCCTGCGTGAGCTAAGTATCTGGGTATGCGTATCGCGTTGGAGGACTCAACCGCGATGATTCGCATCTGTTGAACACAGCGGCGCGGATTCACTCCTTCGTG
>QMYR01000161.1 GCA_003662765.1 Candidatus Thorarchaeota archaeon | reverse complement strand
TCTGCCACTGTGTACTCGCAGCCGGTTTCATCACACCGTTTCTCCAGAACTTCAGCAATCACCGTACCCACGATTCGACCCTGTGAGTCGACCACTGGAAACTTTGTGTGATGAGTAGTGGTGAGCATGCGCAAGGCCTCGTCTGCAGTCATATCTGGGGAGAGTGTCACAGGGTTTCTTGTCATAATCTGCCTGACCTTCACGCTTCTCAGAGCGTCTATGTAGATGCCACGCCGGAGGTTGATACCTCTGCGTCGCAGCTTCTCGGTGTAAATGCTCTCAGGCATGATAGAAGAGGCAAGAAGGTAGGAACTCGACACGGATATCATTAGTGGCAGGATGAGGGCATAGTCGCCAGTCATCTCCATTATCATTACGATACACGTGACAGGGACATGAGCAGCACCGGCAAACATTGCGGCCATGCCCACCAAGGCATACGCGGCGGGGTGAGGCGCAATATCTGGAGCGATGATGTGAAACAGATAGCCTAGTGCACCACCAATGCCAGCGCCCATAAAGAGCGTCGGTGCAAACACGCCTCCCGAACCTCCCGAGCCGATAGAGAACGCGGTCGCCAACATCTTCAGTATGCCGAAGGTGAGAAGTGCAAGGACAGGAACAGTCCCCAAGAGGGCTGCATTGATGAAGGCGTAGCCACTGCCCATCACTGCCGGGACATATGGAGAGAAGACCGTGAACATCCCATGATAACCAAAGATTCCCTCAAGAACTACCACCCAGACCGCAAGGATTCCAATCAGCAGTCCGCCTAAGACTGGCTTGCAGTAATCAGAGGTCTGCAGACGCTGAAAGAAGCCTTCCGCGACATATAGTAGGCGGACCCAGATCTTGCTGATAATACCAAACAGCAGACCCATAATGAAGTAGAATATCAGCTCACTGTAGCTTGAAAGACCCAGTTGGGGGGCAACAAAAGACCCGGCCTCCTCACCGAACAGTCCGTTGGCGACGGCAACTCCAATCACCGAGGCCAATATGACGGGGATAACTGATATCCCCGAGAGCTCCCCTACTAGTACCTCAATCCCAAACAGTGCTCCCCCCAGGGGAGCCCCGAAGGTCGCGGCAATTCCTGATGCCAGACCACAGACCACCAGCGTCCTCGTCTGACGACGATTCATCTTGAACAGCTGTGCAAGGCCAGAGCCAGTACCAGCGCCTATTTGGGCAATTGGTCCCTCTCGACCACAAGATCCACCAGATCCGATTGTGAAGGCAGCTGAGATTGTCTTGATAATGGGGACACGGGCTCGAATCTTGCCGCCATGCAGAACGTATGACTCCATGACTTCGGGCACACCGTGACCACTGGCCTCGGGGGCATACCGGGTTGTCAAGAACCCACTTACAGCAGATCCCGCAACGGGGACGATTATCCACCCCAGAATTCCAATTGTATCGGGGATGGCTGAGAACCATGCACTGAGCGTGTAAACGGAGAATCTGAAGATCACCGCCACAATACCAGACACAGCTCCGGTGAGTGCGGCCAGCCCATGCAGCATCAACTGTTCTTGTGAGTGAAACGTGCGGAAACGCCGTTTTAGAGAACGAATCTTGTTCCGTCGAGCCAATGCCACTCGCCCAGAGGCATTGACATATGAGGGCTTCTTAAGTGTAGTGTATGGTTCCTGGTCGTCTAGCGGTCAAGGCTTGCCGTGAGCAACCATCTGATAGTTCAGTGTCTTAGTTCAATGTCACAGCTGTAGTTCCTCACATTCGAGAGAGCCTTTGGGCTATGTCCTCCGCCACCAGAGTCAATCTGGGGCATTGTATCTGCTCTCGCCGGCATGATAGGCAATCGAAACGAAAGAGGAGGGGCCAGTCGTCTCCGGCCTGTCACTCAATCGATGACTGCTGTATCATGGACCTCGCCGGTACGTACTGAGATCATGAATACGAACGCCGCGACCAAGAAACCGATTGATACCGGGTAGAGTGTAGCAATCGATGTCAGGTCAAAGATCACACCAGCCAGAAAGGGCCCACAGATTGCAGCACTCATACTTGCCAAGTAGTAGAGACCTGTTCCCGCTCCAAGGCGTTCTTGGCCGAGCATCTGCCAGACCATGACTATGCTGTTTACGTTTATCAGCGCCCAACCGACTCCCGCCACCGCCAATATCCCGAGAATCGTCCAGTAGTCGGTCACGACCCACAATGCAACTAGAGAACCAATCATGATCACAAGACCACTGAGAATGGCATTCTTTCTACCGATTCGTTCGGCGACTGCACCAGCAGGCACTGCGAACAATACGAAGGAGAGAGCGATGCCGTTGAGCAAGAACGATGCATCGGGTGTAGAGAAACCTAGGACCTCGTTCCCATACTTTGTGAACCATGTTTCGATGGCGTTGTAGCCGAAGAACCACATAAGAATCGCAAACAGCATGGCGATTGCAGACTTGTCCTCCGCGAAAGAAACCTGCCTGATAGCCTCAAGAATTCCCATCTCCTTCGGCCGAGTGGGATCTTGAGGTGGAACCTCTGGCTCCTTCACAGTGACAAAGAGCACAATGAGAGACAATACCATTATCACACTGGTCGTGAGGAAGGTCAGAACCGGACCGGACTGGTCCACAGTCACACCGAGAAACGCGGCAACCGCAGGACTTCGAACCTTGTAAATCTGAGATGCCACGGCAAAGGCAAAGATTGCGCCAATGCCACCCATGAGATTGATTATCCCGTTGGCCTTGCTTCGGTGCTCTGTGGGGACCAGATCAGGCATGAGAGCAACAACCGGTGCCCTGTACAATGCCATTGCGATGTTGAAGATTGTGATCATGGTGAACATGAGCCAAAAGCTGCCGACAGCCCAGCCATAGGCAATCAGTGTGAAGAAGGTTGCTGCTATTGGAATGCCCACCATGATGTAAGGCATCCTGCGCCCCCAGCGGGTGCGTGTCTTATCAGAGTGCGCTCCAATGTATGGCTGCATGAACAGAGCAAATACGTTGTCCAGAACCATGATGGCGCCTATAATTGTATTCTGCAAGTCCCCTTTGATGAATGTGGGGAGAAAGTCTGCAGGTAGATAACTATTGTATACACTCCAGCTGACGCCAGTGGTGAAGAATCCTAGACCAATGGCAAACACATACAGCCAGTTCATTCTGGATTGTGCCGTACCAACATCATACGAGTCACCATTGTCAACATGGCCTTCGTCGCTCGTCACGTGGCTTCACTCCGTAGAGTTAGATTAGGAGCGAATCTGACACAAACCACCTTAAGAGGCTGGCGAATGCCTAGAAACTAGCTGGCACTTCTTCCTTACGACGCTTACGAATGGAGGGCCACAAGCAGCGCCGGATAATCTGGACAATCTTGGACACTGACGACCAAGACACCCCATGAACATGACATCACCAACGTCCTCCAATACTCTATCATCATACATACCTCCTCCTCGACCAGCTCACTGATGTCGTCGCCACCATCTCTCTCTCCATCATGTTGTCAGTATCTGCTGCTGCTCGTTGACCTGGTGTGTGTGCAAAGACCATCCGTCGCTGGGACGCAGGAGGTCAACTCCATTGTGTTCGTACTGGAATGTGTGGAGTTCTAATGGTGTGGGTGGGAGCAGATGATCAGAGAGATATTGTCCTCACTGCGGTAGCGAGTTCCACGCAGATGTCAACGCCGCGAGGAACATCATTGAGGTTCAACAAACCAGTGCCGTTGCTGGGGGGACAGGGACCTAGTGTCCAAGTTTGTCCAAACTACAATCAACGGTGAGAGAATTGATAGGTGGTTATGAATCGAAATGAGAGCGACTGATCGTGTGAACACGGCAAGATGCATGAAACCAACCATGGAAAGAACCCGAGGCACGATCAGATCGACGGTAGGTATGGAGCTTGTTCCCTAAACGAACGTGGAGATTGGTGACGCATGCGCACTCAACGGCTGCGTTTCACAAGTCGCATCCAGAACACAGGAAAGTCGGCGATGGATGCACTCGTTTCGTTGTCACAGGCCATGACCATTGAGGAGGAAGAGCCAGTCCACATACTCGTTGGGGATAAGTAATCACTTCTTGAATTGCAAATGGCGATTTCGCATACGGACTACGCTGTTGATGTCCTGTGCAGAAACTTCTCAATCCTGAATGCTGTGAGAACTATGTTGTCACAAGCCAAACAGCTTGGCGTCAATATCGAGATTTGCGTTCCCTCGCACGAGTTCTAGTCAACTAGAAGAACACTGTCACAGATTACAGTGAGGTCGATCGCGCCCACTTCCGTCTTTGCGACTGATTGGACTGAGAACACAGCTGTGCTCAGAAATCGTGGTTCAGGGTTGTGGGGGCTGTACATACGTAATCCGCCAATAATTGCAAATCAATGGCAAGTCATAAGGACACTGCTGGCCGTACTATCCGGACAACAGAGAGAAATGTTCGGTGCCAAAGAAGGAGAGGCGGAGCGTGCCGGCTCAGGTAGGTTCCCAAGCCAGTACGACGCTCCGCGCTAGAGCGCACGTTGAAACATCTGTTGAGGATGCGGCACCATGCTTGTGGGACGTTGAGGTAGCAGGAGAGGCATGTTTCAACACCGCTACCTCCTGAAGTACCAGTATGCCATCACGTCAACGCCCGCGTAGGCGCGAAGATCTTCGCGTGGCCTCCGACTGACTTTCCGAGTCCTCATGGTAATCTACCTCCTGTGGGCAAAGGCAAAGGCAACCGCGTCTGTTGAAATCCTCTTCCTAGCAAGCCTGACTCGTCCGCTCTGTTGACGCACCACATGTGAAGACAGGGCCAACTCATTCACCTCCGTGGGTCATCGTATCGGGCCAACTCGGGGCGACTTGGGTGCCCTCCGTGGGGAGTTCCCGAGTCATGTATCTGATTGTTCTCTGACTCGCCATATGGTTTGGTCACCACACCATGTTGGTGTGTATTGTGTACACGCAACGCCATATAAAGGTTTGTATACTCAACCATATCGATGGTGTCAAGTTTGGTGATTAGACCATATACCGCAGATTTATATTAGCGAGATATAGAGGATACCCAGACCATGACTGCCACACGGAAGGGGCAGGTCGAAGATCTTGACCGCCTCACAGACACACTGAGAGGAATAGAACTCACAGAAGAGGGTCGCCGCCCTCAACGCGAGATTGTGTTCGTGACCGATGAGGAAATGACACACGTTTTAGATGACCCCGTCAGGATGGCCATCATCAAGATTCTCAAGAAAGGTGTTCCAGACACCATAACGACAAAGACTCGCGACGAGGAAACAGGTGACTTGATTATCCGGCAACGGGAGGTTCGCAGACACGCCCTCTCAGTCATTGAAATCGTGAAGCTGTCAGTCGAGGATGAGGAGGTCGATGGGATTACGAAAAATCAGGTGTACCATCACCTCCCCAAGCTGATTGAGGCAGGATACGTCATCAAATACGGAACCGTGACCACAGGCAAACGGACTACGGACTACTACAGGAGAACAGCAAAGGGGTTCGTCATCGCATCCAGTCCTGTCAGAATTGATGTCCGCGTGATTAAGAAGAAGGCTCAACAGGCGGTGGAACGAATCGACAAGGTGTTTGACCTACAGCTAACCGCTGACGACAAGAGCAAACTCGTCGACCTAATAATTGCCTCTGAACGAATTGAGGCGAAGGGCCGTGCCAGAATTGCGCGCATGATAAAGGGGGATGTCGTGGACAGCGATGTACTGGAACTCTATAACTTCCTCCTGAATGTCTACTCCTGCGGGATGGATGATTGGCTCCGGACCCAAAGAGAGATTCGCAAGATTCTGTTTCCAGACGAGTGAGGAGCCTTATGCGTCATGTGAGGCGACACCATGTTGCCGCTACAACGCACACACATTGGTTGCAGTGTCCAAGACACCATCGATAGACTTTAGCTTGTCCACTACGAAGCGGCTCATGTCGTCATTGTCTTTGAACTCCGCCTTGACAATCATATCGTATGCGCCAAAGATTATGTGTGCCTGCTTGGTTTCCCTGAACGACTTCACCTTTTCCAAGACTTCACGTGTCGAGTCAGTTCGAACCTTTAGCATGATGAAGGCCACAACAGTCATACCAGACATTCCCTCACACATGATGATGAGCACCAGCTATCTAAATCTACTGCTCGTCATGCACATCGACCTAGAGAGCCTCTCGCAGTTCTAGGGCCGCCTTTGCAAGGTCTATCTCAGCCAGTTCTGGTACGCCTTGTGAACTGAGCCATGCCACAAGCCAAGTACCGCCGTCGACCAAGCTCATCAGAAGGTGCCCTTGG
>QMYR01000160.1 GCA_003662765.1 Candidatus Thorarchaeota archaeon | reverse complement strand
GCGTGTCTTTATTGGCAGCAGGACTGCGCCGGACGGCTACACGTGGATCTTCCCCAAGGGCCCACAGTCAGTCAATGCGGGTGTGGGGATTGGTGGAGGCCGGGGGCGGGGTTCTCCTCGTTCGCTATTTGAGAGGTTCAAAGAGGAGTATCCGCTTCTCTATGGCTGTGAGGTGCTCGACGCGGGAGGGGGTGCAGTGCCTGTTCGGCGTCCGCTGAAGAGCCTTGTCGGCAATGGTGTTGCATTTGTTGGTGATGCGGCCCTACAGGTCAATCCGATACATGGGGGCGGTCTCGGCCCCGGTATGCGTGCTGGAATCATCCTTGGCGAGGTGGTCAAGGGGGCCATTGCAAGAAGAGATGTCACTGCTGTGGGTCTGTGGGAGTACAATGTCAGGTACCTTAGGGGATTCGGGAGGCGCCTTGCCTCACTCGAGGCCTTCAGAAGGCTGCTCCAGCAGCTGTCGGACGAGGATATGAATTTCGGTTTTGAGAAACGGCTGCTCGAAGCGGGGGATCTAATGGCCGCGAATCGCGGCGACGGAATACCAATGGGCCTGTTCGAGAAGCTCAAGCGCTTCAAGAGGGGCATAAGCAGGTTCAGACTCCTGATGGATCTGCACCGAGCCGCCCATCTGATGAAGAAGATGGATCGGCTCTACAGCAACTATCCCTCAAGCCCTGACAGGCTCAACGCATGGAACAGGTCCGTGCTTGAAATCGTGGAGTCTGCCACCTTTGGTCACAGATAGAGGGTGAGAAGCCCCACAGCGGGAATCTAGGGCTGATCTCACACGTCCCGAATACCATCCTTTGTGACGATAAACACTGCTTCACCCTCGGGCAGATTCGGCGAGTCCACAAGCCTGCAGATTCGTCTCTCGCCCTTCGATTTGCGCAGGTAGCACCGTGTCTGGGGTACGTGCGCCAGTACGTGTCCGCCCACTGGGGCCGTCGGATCGCCGAAGAACGCGTCAGGGCGAGCCATCACCTGGTTTGTGATGAACACTGCCATATTGTTGACCTCAGCACCCCGACCAAGATGATGCAAATGCTTGTTCAGCTTTTGCTGTCGCGCGGCAAGGGTACCTCGTCCCGTGTACTCGGCGCGGAAGTGACTTGTGACAGAATCGACCACTAGCAGCTTCGCATTCTTCTCGGGAGCCATCTCCATGGCCTGATCACAGAGGAGTATCTGGTGGTCGGAATTGTACGCACGAGCCCAGATGACGTTCTTCAAGACTCTTGCTGGATCGAGCCCAAGGGCCTGTGCCATGTCGACAAGACGTTCCGGCCGAAAAGTTCCCTCGGTGTCAATGTAGATGGCTGTAGCATCAAGCCCGCCGCGTTCTGGGGGTAGCTGAACATTTACGGCAAGCTGATGAGCGAGCTGTGTCTTACCCGACCTGAAGGAGCCATAGACCTCTGTGATGCTCTGGGTCTCGATTCCACCACCCAAGATCTCGTCAAGTGCCCTTGAACCGGTCGTTATTCTCCCGGCGTTCTTTCGGCGTTCCAAGAGGAGATCAGCAGTTTCAAAGCCAATGTCAAGCATCTCCCTCGCTGCCTTGATAATCTTGGTCGCTGTCGTTTCGCCTATCGACCCGGCCGCTGCGAGCTCACTGGGCGATGCCACCGCAATGGCCTCGACCGACCTGAAGCCTGCCTCAGCGAGTCGCTTCGCAATGGCGGGACCCACTCCTGGGAGATCGGTGACATCAAGACCAGTCACTGTTTCCGTGTCGCCAACCACCGCTTCGCCTTCTTCGAACGCCTCATAATCGACATCGTCTACCTCTTCATCTGGTGAAATCGCAATGACCTCCGTATAGTGCTTGACTGCAAACCACCTGTCCTATCAAGCACCTGGCCAAGACAGCGTTATGCTGTTACGTATAAAAATGGCACTGGACCCAATACCGAGTGATTGACTGAAATAGCGTGACCAACTATAGACCGCTCTGATTCAGTCAGAGTGGGTCATCGTGACGAGAATGAACTCTTCTTGCGGCGCGATCTTGATTCCGCCCTGACTGGTCTGGATCTGAATGAATTTCATCTCAGCGCCCTCGTTGACCTGATAGATGACCTCCTTCGTCTTACCAATGAGCGCACTGAGTAGGGCGGATATCTCTTCGGCCCGCTCCATGGTGACGCCCCAACTATTGATTGGAAAGCCCTCTGGACTGATGAAAAGTGCAGCATAGACATCAGGGAACTTGCTGGTAATATTCTGAATGATACGTTCGAATATCTCACGCTTGGGCATTGCTGGCATAATTGTTCACATCCACGGGCTCCTTGCGCCCCTTGTCCACGAATCAGCGCCCCTCGGAAAATAATAAGATTTTTCCCTATGGTGTTGGCTCTGAGAAAGTGCCTCGCCAGAGGTCCATAACGAGGATTACCAGAATGCGCTTCAGCGACAAAGAGATGGGACTTGCAGGGCGAAGAGTCACAGCGGCTCGGGCGATATCCAGACTGACTCCCGCACCGCTATTCAATCTGTACATAGCTATCCTCATTGCTTACACTTCGCCAATCGGTCTGGGCCCTATTCTCGAACCCATTGGGGCGATCATAATCTGTTTCCTCTTGATGGTCGTTCTACCGCTGGCGCCCATAGTGCTTAGTGCTTGGCGTGGTCATACGGACCTCGATGTATCTGATAGATCCAGACGAACTGTCTTCTTCGTATTCTCGGTTCTTTGCTATGCGATGGCGTACGTTGTCTATGGGGTCTACCAGTGCCATGTCATGCAGGTTCTTGCCGCCGCTTATATAGTTGTGACAACTGCAACGACCATGATAACCACACGAACTAAGGTGTCCGTTCATGCTGTAGGAGTAGCAGGGCCCAGCACGGCGGTCATCTACATGTACGGTCCAATCGGCCTGCCGCTGCTGCTTCTGTGGGTGACTGTAGCGTGGTCTAGGGTGGTTCTCAAGCAGCATACATATCGACAGACTTTTCTCGGAGCAGTGACAGGAGCCGTCTTTACACTGCTCACGTATGCTCTCCTCTACGGTCGATAGTGGAAGGAATCTATCACCAAAAGTCTTATGAAACGCTGGCAAGAATCGACCATGGCGGGGACCGCATCACGCAACCGTGAGCTGTGCCTTCGACCGTACCACACCATTTACACGCGTTTGATGCATTATATGTATGACAGCAGCGGAAAATACCGAGGCGGTGCTGACTTGGCTGATGTAATAATCTGCCCGGAGTGCGGCAGCAGAGTTGCCAAGGGCTCAACCCACTGCCTACACTGTGGAACTAGACTGGATGTAGGTGAGAGGGTTGTATCAGACAAATCTCCATCTCGCGCGGCCTTGAAGACCGAGAAGGCATCGTTGGACGATGCTGAAACCACTATGATGGATATGCTTGCGGAGAGCGAGCCAGTTACTAGCACCCCGCCCAGAAAAACGATTTCAGCAGAGAGAGCAGAACCAGCTCTCGACTCGCTCCCGCCCCTTGATGATAGCCTTCTACCACAGCCGGAGGAAACAACTCCGGCTTCAGAGAGGCCGGCCGCTGCAGACACAACACTCGAACGGACAAGTGGGGAAGAACTCATGTGGGACGTGGAGGGTGACATGGAAGACCACGATGCTCATGAAATAAAGGAGGTTGACGAACTACCAATAGAGGAACGGGACGCCACGGTCGCAGGGGAGATTGAGCCCGAGGATGTCACAGAGGGTGACCCCTTCCGAGAGGTAGAACCACCAATCCCTGTCGATGTGGAAGACCTCTCAGAACTTGCTCCTCCCGAGGCGAGAGACCATCTGTTCACAGAGCTGGAAGAGGTCCCCCGCGTGGAAGAGGTGGCCCATCTCTTTCCAAAGGGCAAGGGTACCACCTCCCGTGAGTTCATCGACGTGATTGTCGGCAAGCCCAAGAGGATTGGCATATCGGAGCCGATGAAAGAACTGGAAACACCATCGTGTCCTCATTGCGGAGCGGTTCTGACCGGTGACGACTTCGAGTACCCGGGCTATGTCTACGAGGCCATGGGCCGCGCTCGGATGGAGCATGGCAATGAACTGCTCAAGAAGGGTGAGCATGAGAGGGCCATTGAAGAGTTTGAGAGGGCCAAGAAGCTGTACAATAGGGCCAAGAACGAGAAGATGGTCGCTGAGGCGTCCAAACGCGTCGACGAGGGTTATGAAACTATGGCCGCGTCCCACTTCTCAGAGGGCGAGCGTCACCTGAAAGAGAAGGAGTTCGAGTGGGCCATTGTCCAGTTCAAGAAAGCCCGAGAGATCTACATGTTCACGTCCCTTGCGAAGATGCGGGCAAAGTGTACCGACCGCATCAAGCGCACCTATGAGGAATGGGGCAAAGCTCTGGAAGAAGAGGGCGACCGTCTAGCAAAGGCGGGCGACAGCAGACGTGCACTGGCAAAGTATCAAGAAGCCGCAGAGAAATACCGTGAAGCCGAGGCGCCGAAGCGTCTCAAAGGGCTAGAGAAAAAGATTCGGCGAGCGTAGAGGAGAGGCGGATACAATCCCAGGTACGCCACGACCCACGTTGACAGATTGAATCCTGTGAGTCTGAGGATGTTGTCCCTGAAGATGAGTCTGAGGGTTTCCTCTTGGTTCCTCGTGGCAGCATGGAACATGGCGTGAAACTGTGCCTCCAACATGTCGAATCGAGAAACTCACGGGAAGAAACTGGAGTCGGGTCCCAAGACTATTCGCTCAGATCCAGTCGCCGGTTTCCAGCTTGGTGGGGATGTATTCGTCGGTCAGGAACTCAAAGCTGTGGCTCGCGAATGCCTGAATCTCCGCCTTCTCCTTCAGGCGTAGCATGAGCTTGAGGTCTTCCACCCATTCCTTGTTACTCTGGACAAAGGGCTCTTTCAGCATGTCTTTCACACGCTTGATGTCAGCAGGCTCCATTGGGATGCGTACGGCCTTGGGAATGTTGTATGCGTCGAGGTCCCGACTCAACACACCGAGGAGCTTCAACTCAGGCGTTGCGATGAATGGCGACTCGTAGCTCAGCCTCTTGCTACCTCGAAGGAAGACGGAGTAGATGTAGTGCCCATATGGGTCCGAGTCTACCAGCGCAAAAGCCGGGATCTCAAGTTCCTTCACCAGACGCTTGAGGAACGCACGCGTTGCCATGTCGCCCGAACCCTTGCCCGTGAGCACTATGCATGGCTGCCGGTTCCAGTACTTCGACTCCGCCAGCCTCATGACGGCTGCATCCTTCTCGGACAGGATTATGAACTCGGCATCACTCTCTACAATCTCAACCTGATCAAGGAAGGGCGTGATTGCCCACCCTCCGGTACCCATCTTCGTGAGGTCAATCAGGTCACCGCCATCCCTGATGATGACTCGCCCCATGGCTGAACCACGGGCGGACGCCACGACATGGATGCTGTCTCGTGTCGTCTGAAGCATGGATGCAACGTCTTCGATTATCTTGTCGCTGTACTTCTGGTCACGGAACAGGTTAACATCCGAATAGTATATCTCTCGTTTCGTTGCATGCAGGTTTGAACGCAGAAGCTGGAACACGATCTCCATGACCCGTGCAGTTCTCGTCGCATCTACAACCGAGGCCAGTGAATGATACGGTCGAGAGATTGTCTTCATACCAAGAAGTAGAAGGTCCCGAACCTCGTCCCATACAATGTTATCGCCGGAACGGCTTGGAATCTCGAATGCCGGTCGTCCCGTCGTCATCGTTTCGTTGAGAATCTCCATGGCTTCTTCAACAAGACGCTCCAACGTTTCTTCCCTAGTGAGTGCGACGACCTCAACTGTTTCTTGTGTGACCTCACCCGCCTCGATACGCTGTTCTGCCTCGCGCCACTTCCTTCTCAACTCCTCAGTGAGCTTCGTCACTGCCGCGGGCACAGGCAGACCTGATTCCTTTCGTATGGGTTTCTTTCGCGGCTGAACAACGGGCGCCGGCTTTCTCTTTCTTACGGGCGCTGATGTCTTGGTCTTCTTCGCTCGCTTCTTCGATGCCACTTTCTCCTTCTCCGTCTTGGTCCTCTCTGTACTCTTGGCTTTCTTGGCTGCAGGCTTGGCCGCTGCCACCTTCTTGGCAGCTGGTTTCGACTTTGTTTCTCCGGTGATGCTGCTAATCTGGATCTGCTGTACCATCTCCTTGGCAGAGGAAACTATCTCAGACGCGCGTTCGACACTAAGACCACTCACCGCGGCAGCAACCTTGTCAGGTCTGGCCCGTGACAGACGAGCCACAGAGTCGTACCCAGCATCGACCAACCGCGCGGCGAGCTTCTTGCCGACACCTGGAAGGCTTGTCAGCGGCGGTCCG
>QMYR01000159.1 GCA_003662765.1 Candidatus Thorarchaeota archaeon | reverse complement strand
TCTTTTCGCAATTGAAACAACTCTGTTCTCATAGTAGATTGACCTCAACTCGGTGTCAGTCTTCAGGAGATCTGTCATTGCGGTCTGCAAAGCGGAAAAGAGAGCTGAGAAGAGCGCCGGGTCCTCAAGGGTTCCCGTTTCGAAGTTGTACAGGATTACTGGATAGCCCGCATCTGTCATGACGAGAATCTTCTGAAACCTTCGCTGCGTGAAGATGAGGATTAGTGGACGCCTAGCTGTGAGGGCTATCCAGACCATCCAGCCTCCGGCGAAGAAGAATGGTCGAATGGTCCTTATGATCTCGACACCGGATGCCAGTGAGAGGGCGGCCCACACCAAGAGAAAGGAGAGGACCACAAGGAGGCTTCCAGACTCCAGACGCGTTTCCCGTGACTTGGCAAGTCGCATCTTTGTGACTATTGGTAGCAAGAACACACCTATGAAGAAGAGAATCAAGGGGACCGCAAGGACACTCACGATGGGAGAGTACGAGGCTGTGAACATGCCCGCGTTAGAATCGTAAGCGACGGCATACCAGTCAGGGTTGGAGTACGCCAGTATTGTTGCCCCGCCCAATGTCGACGCCACGTTTGCACGGGCCGGCAGTCTGTTGTATTGGAAATAGAAGAACGAGTAGAAGGTCGTGAGAATGCCGAGTAGCAAGAACAGATTCATGAAGGCCCACAGAGTTTCAGCAGTTGCGATGTCAGATGGCTCAAGCATGTTTGTGGCAAGTCTGCTCCCTGAGCTCAACATCCACAAGAAGAATGAGAGCGCCATGTATCCATGGGACTCGAACCTGTATCTGCTGTAAATCCGTAGCATGAAGGCGGTGCCAGTTACAAAGACCAGCTGTTCAAACACAAACAGTCCGAGTGCAACAAGTGGTGGCGCAACCATTGTCCTGTTCGCCCCCACCGGTATGATGGCCTGCACATATGAATGTAGCTCGGCCTTCTAGCGACCGAGTCGCGCGCCCCCAAAACTCTTTTCTGTCCTTTCTTGCCTAGCATGCACATGGAGCTTGCCACCAGCTCGTCTGATTCGTCCGAGAATGACGGAGTATCAATTCAGCGGAAACTGCTCGGGGGCGCGAACGTTGGCATTGCCATTGTCGCTTCTCTCATCATACTTGTCCGGGCTGGCAACATTGCAACATGGGCGGCTGGGCCTGGTCTTGCAGTGTTGATATCTGGGATCACACTCGGTCTGCTCCTGATGGCCCTGCCCAGCAATGAGGCTATCCGCAGGGAGGCAGCGGAGAATGCTGTCAAGCACAACCTCCCTGTCCATGTCCAAGAGGAGTACGCCAAGAGCCAGATTCTCGCGACCTATCTCATGGTCCCATTTGGCTGGGTTCTTGTCATTGTGTTCACGTTCGCATGGGCGTTGCTCGTTCCGTTCCTATGGTCTCTCATTGGCCCGATTCATGACGCCTTCCCCCTCGTCCTATTCGGCCTCTATCTTGCGTTCATAGGCGGGATTGTGCTTGCCAGTGTGCCCGCAGACTTCATCGGGCGGAGGGTCTATCCGGGTGGTCGGGAACTGGTAGAGTCGGTGAAGAAGAAGTCCAACGAAGAGGCGGCCCTCTACGACGACTCTGGATGAGTTCCTCTCCTACGTCATTGTCTGGTTTCGGGATGCAACTCTATGTACAGAGTACGGTCCGCAACATATATCATTTCACGAAACCCGAAGAAGACTGAGAAACTTGGCCTTTCTATAGGCTTTAGAGGAGAGGTCGCCATGAGAACGACGCACGCCAATTTGGCAGTCTATCTTCTTCTGTGCATGCTCATCTCCCAGATCCCTGTTCTGACGCAGTATCACGGCGGATTTGTTTCACAGGTCTCGCGGCAACCCTCTGCGACACCCGACCTATCCGGCGCTGGCGGAGAGGAGCACTACGTCTCAAATGTGTTTCAGAACGGCCGTTTTGAGGAACCATGGGGCACCGGCGCTCCGCCTGGTTTTAGTGGTTACGGAACCGGACTGTCGTTTGCAAACACAACATACAGAGACCTGGTGGCCAACGGCTCGCAGTCGGCGCTGCTTGAGGCACTGGGCTCGAGATCCTGGGAAGGCTACGTTGGTATCTGGCAAGACTTGGAAGGCAAGCTCAATCTGGGTTCCCCGGCGTATTTGAATGTGTCATACTATATCGTTTCGACGGGCTACTTGTCTAGTAGTGGTTATGTTTGCGTGGATGTGCAGTCACGGTCGTCATCTCAAGTTTTCAGAACGCTCCGCTATGTACTCTCGGCCAATCCAAGCCAGTACTTCTACAACTTCTCGGCCCGATACACGTGGGTTCTAGACTCTCCAACGGGAACATGGGTGACACTTCACAGGAATCTCACTGAGGACTTTCAGAATGCCTTCGGGTCTTCCGCTGGCGACTACAATGTGACAGGTATTCAATTGTCGATGTACAGCGGGTCGCCATCAGACTGGTCACAAGTTGTCTTTGATGACATCAAGGTGAGAAATGCAACCTTCGAGGCCGTCACCAACGGGGGTTTCGAGGCTTCCGGCAACAAATGGAGTATATACAAGCACTCTCCCTCGGAGGCGGTCGTTTCAACTGACCACACCGAGGGTCAGTATTCTCTCAATATGAGCTGCTGGAGGGCCAACGATGGAGCCTGCCGCCAGAGTGTCTACTCCTATCGGTCCAATGGACATGGGTTCTTTCCACAGACTGCTCCTGTGACCGTTTCGTTTGACTGGAAGTACAATGACACGTACAATGGAGGCGGTCAGTATGCCTACTTTGAACTGCGGTTCGCCAACTCCAGCACGTATCTTCAGGTGGTTTTTGTTCTCGGCCACGATCTCAACGGGAGCTCTTGGACAAATAACACATGGTACATCTACTTGAACGCGGCAGGCTTCGGCGTACGGGGGCAGTGGCAGAGATTCGAGTTGGACGTAAATTCGTTCATAGAAGACATGGGCTGGAAGGCCATGTATGTGGACTACTTCGATTTCTATATGGCTGCAGGTTCTTACATGAACTCTACCGTGACGCTGCTTGTAGACAATTTCAGTGTGACGACCTATCCTACTGGAGATCCTGGTTTCGAGGTGACAGAGATTCCGAACTACAACACCGAAACAAGCGGCTGGGACTGCTACTATGGTTCGACATCCACCAACCTCGTCACGAATGTCAGTCATTCGGGAGAACACGCACTCAATCTCACACTGACCGGCGGTGCTGGCACCACTGGAGTCCTTCGATACATGACGGTCGACTTTCCCAATGCAACATTCACCGATTTCTGGTGGCGCCTAGACACCCCGCTTCAGCCGGGATCTGCGGTGTATGTGATTTTTGGTCTCGATGGAAACCGCGAGCTGTGCTACGTGCTCCACTCGAATAACCCCGACTTCTCGAACAGCAGCATGTCGGTCTTTATTGACGTGGATTCACAACCTCAGATAGGTGAGTGGCAGAACTTTGTGAGGAACTTGCCGGTCGACATTCGCAACGTGTTCGGAAACGTGGGTAACAGAGTGAACTACGTACTCATCGCTATCCATGCTGGCTCATCTGACACGGTGTCTGCGTTATTTGATGACATTCACTTTGTGCTGGACACACATGCCCCTCAGATAGATGTTGAACGTGACATTGCGAATCCGACGTACTATCAAGATGTGAGGGTATCGGCCGCTATTGACGATATGAGTTCGGTCAGTGCGACTCTCTACTATCGGCTCAACGGTGGTGGATGGATGTCTGTTCCTATGATTTTGCACGGCTCTGAGTATGTTGCAGCGATACCTGCACAGAGCTATGGCACGGTTGTTGAGTACTATGTTGTTGCAGAGGATGCCCTTGGCAACGTGGCTGTCGACGATAATGGTGGCGCCTACTACTCCTATGATGTCGAAGATGACATCGCACCGGCTGTTGAGGTCCTGTCGCCATTCAACAGATCTATCGTGAGGGGAATCGTCACACTCTCGTTCAACGCCACCGATCCCGATGCCTCATCTTCCGCCGGAATGGGACGGGTTGAAGTGTGGGCGAATAGTACTCTTGTTGCCAATATCACATCCGCCCCGTACTTGATCAACTGGAACTCTACGGCTCTGAGCAACGGGGCCTACGTTTTGACGGCGAAGGCCTTTGATAGGGCAGGGAACACAGGCACCCAGAGCATTCTCGTCACGGTGGACAACGATGTTGATGCACCAGTCATATCGGAGCCCCTCCTTGACCCAACTCCACCTCGGGCGGGAACTCCTGTGCGAGTCATCGTCTACATCCACGATGCCTCGTCGGTGGAGAGAGCGCTCCTTCACTATTCGGTTGCTGGAGGCTCGTGGAATGAGGTTGATATGAGTTCTACGGGGGACACGTACGCAGCGGAGATTCCTGCTGTGGAGTATGGCGTTGAGGTTTCGTATTATGTCACGGCGACCGACTCCGTTGGCCACTCCTCCTCCAAGGGGACACAGAGCAGTCCCTATGCGTATTCTCCTGTTGATCCCACCGCACCTCAGCTAGTTGTGCAGGGGCCCGCTGCAGGCTCGACCTTGAGGGACAATGTGACCTTCACTCTGGTCGGTTCAGACGCTGAGAGTGGTATTGACTCGCTTGCCATATTCGTCGACGGCAATCTTGTGGGGACAGTGCAAGATAACGAAGGGACCTTTACGATTGACACGACGACCCTGACGAATGGTGTTCACACCTTCACGTTTGTTGCAACAAACAATGCTGGTGACACCACGTCGGTTGACATCGAATACACAGTGTCGAACCCTCAGGGTGCTGAAGCACTATCCGCTGCTCTTGCGGAGGTTGTTGCGGAATACGGTTTGCTGATTGGAGCAGCGGTTGCCGTGGTGCTCATTGTGGTGATTCACTTGGTGCAGAAGAAACGAGGATAGCGTGGTGGACTGGAGGAGGAATGAGAATGAAACAAGGTCGACATCTTCTGACTCTGTCTATGATTGTGCTTCTGAGCATACTAGTACTTGCAGTCCCCGAGGCCGTGATTGGAGACGTTTCCGCAAACGGGAAGGCAAGTCCGAATACTATGAATAGCCCGTCTACTGAACGGACTCCGGGTCCTCTGCTTCTTAATACGGTTCAGAATCCAAGTTTCGAAACTGTAGATGGGCGAGGAGTTCCGACTGATTTCTCTTACTATGGTTCAGGTGATGTCCGGTACAACTTCTCGTCTGCGAGTAGCGCCTCAGCTGGTAGCTACGGTGCCATGCTGGAAGTGGCGAGCACGGAGGCCCTTGCAGAAACCGGCTACATCAGTGCCGACATTGACAACGCGGCGCTTGAGGAGATTCTTGACTTTTCTTTCGACTGGCGACTGGCAACATGGCCCGCTGATGGAGATTTCGCCTACGTCTTGGCCTTCGTGCAGACGACTAACTCGAGTTCATCTGACATGAACTTGTACTACATTCTGTGGATGCAGGAGAGTACTTCGTTCACCAACTCGACAACGCATTGCTACTTTATTCGCAACGACACCGCGGGCGCGTGGCACTCTTTCTCTACCAATGTTACCAGTGACTTTCTCTCCACAGGCCTGTCATTAGACCCCAGCCGCGTGGTCACGATGGCTCGCTTCGAGGCCTATATGCCGGCTGGATACACGGACCCTGCACAACTCGACATTGATGAGGTCAGCCTAAGCAACACGTCCCACGAATACGTTCCAGACGGTACTTTCGAGACAGCCGTCACTCAGTGGGATGGCTTCTCACGGTGCGCCGGCCATGTTTCCACATCTGAGCTTGCCACAGAAGGTGATAGGTCTCTCAACATCACCACGGCTCGAACGCATGATGATGGTGAGTCGTTCGCGCACGCGACCGAGTACTTCTACTACTCAGGGCCACCCATCTATGCCCCCGGCAAGGTCATTTTAAGCTTTGACTGGAGAGTGTCCCGTGGGACCGTTCACGATGAGGACAACTACGCCTATGTTCGACTCTATCTTCGGAACGCAACTCGGAGTGTGACAGTGACTTTCTATCTTGTCGCGCCATCCCTTTCTTCAAACTACAGTAGTTCTGTCAGTATTAGAGTGAAGGACTTTAACTCAACCGACACGTGGCACCATCTGTCTGTTGACCTATATGACGTACTGGCAGAGCGTGAACTGAACAATCTCACGGTGTATTCGATTCAGCTATATTGTGGGACCTACGGAACCCTGGGATCGAGAACGGTCCTACTCGTGGACTCGTTTTCTCTTCTCACCGCTCCGGCTAGGAATCCGGGATTTGAGGCCGCTTGGCGGACCGGGCCCAGCGATGTCGGTTCTGGCTGGAATTCGGGTGG
>QMYR01000158.1 GCA_003662765.1 Candidatus Thorarchaeota archaeon | reverse complement strand
TAGGCGAGCGTCTGCCAAATGTGATTCTCCTTGAGTGGGTCAGTAGGGCCCTTGAACTCGAACACAACAATTCGAGGCAGGGAGTTCAGAAGCCGAGCAAGTACCCCGGCCTCGGGTGGTACTGGCTTGTTTCGCTCCGTGAGAACGTCAACGTAGATTGGAAACTTCGAAACCTCGACACCAGCTATGGCTGTGATCCCATAGAAAGCCAAGACTTGTTCCATCACTCCCTTGAAAGCAGCATCGTGCTGGTCGTGGTCGTTCAACGCAAGTTCACCTCGTTTCTTGACAGCAGGGCGGGAGTCACAGCTGATTTCGCTGTGAAAAGGGAGAAGACATCCTTTTGAACACTATTTTAGCACTGTCGCACACGGTCCTCTCATCTCTAGTAGATTGCGCGATGCACTCTTCCAAGATGAACAGGTCAGCGAATGATGTAGCTGTCGTCAAGCCCCAAACCTAAGAGAATAATAGCGTGTGTTGCGAAACGGCGGGGTATTGCAGATTGTGGGGCTGGTGATTGCGGAATGGACTTGACGTTCAATATTGGTGGAATGGCTGGCCAAGGTATCGACACGATTGGGGGTCTGCTTGCTAAGGTCTTTGTGAAGACGGGCTTCTATACCTTCACAGTGAAGGACTTCGAGTCGCGCATACGGGGCGGCTACAACTTCACACAGATCCGTGTATCAGATGCTCCTGTGCATTGTCCAGTGGATGACATCGATCTCATTGTCGCGCTGTCGAAGGATGCCATTACTGGCAAGCGAGACCAACTCGTCGACGATGGCGTGATCATCTACGACGACCGCTTCGACTTCGAGCCCGACGAGGAATGCTATTTTCCAGCTCCTCTCTCCAAGACCGCCAAGGAAGTTGGGGGGTCCACGCGCATGACGAATGCGGCAGCGCTTGGCGCCCTCCTCTCGGTGATACGATTCCCCTTCGACCTTGCGAGGCAGGTACTCACCGACATATTCACCCGCAAGGGAGAGAGGGTCGTCGAAGACAACGTTCGTGTTGCCCAAGCGCTATACGACTACACGGCCGAACGGTTCAGTGGGCGTTGCCGTCATAACCTCAGTATGCTCAAGGGCGGACCGTCCACCGACCGTCTGCTGCTCACAGGAAACGAGGCCGTGGCCTTCGGCGCCATGGCGGCCAATGTCAAGTGGGTCGCATCATATCCGATGAGCCCATCCACCTCTGCATTCATTGAGGTCGTGTCCCATGCACGGGACCTGAAGATAGCCACATTGCAGCCCGAGGACGAGATTGCTGCGCTCTGTATGTCGATTGGGGCCTCATACGGAGGAGTTCGCTCCATGGTGACAACCTCGGGTGGCGGTTTCTCGCTCATGGTAGAGGCCCTCGGCCTCGCCGCAATGACCGAAACCCCTGTGGTCATATACAATGCCCAGCGGCCAGGCCCCAGTACGGGCCTGCCGACACGTACCGAGCAGTCAGACCTACTGTTCTCCGCATTTGCCAGTCAGGGCGAGTTTCCACGGATAGTGCTTGCTCCGAAGGACATACTCGATGCATTCCACACAACAGTACGAGGTTTCAACCTTGCAGACCAGTTCCAAGTGCCTGTGATCATTCTGGGCGACCAGTACCTTGCCGACTCAGCAGCCAACATCGCTCCCCTCGATGTGACCTCAGTCGAGATAGACCGGGGCAAGCTTGCCAGACCGGCTGATGGCGACGAGTACATGAGATACAGGCTCACAGACGATGGCATATCGCCCCGCGCCTTTCCGGGCGATGAGGGAGTCTTCGTGGTCTCGTCGGGAAACACACACCTAGAGGACGGCCACATCACAGAGGACCCGAAGATTCGTAACGCAATGGTTGAGAAGTTCATGAAGAAGGCCCCCGCGATTCGAGAGGCTTTGAAACCGCCTCTGCTGACCGGACGTGCAGACTCGAAGATGTGTCTGGTCACATGGGGATCAACTTGGGGGGCCGTGAGCGAGGCCGCAGAGAAACTGAACAAGAGCGGACTGTCAATCAGTCACCTTCACTTCACAGATCTCTACCCCCTGCGCACAGGACTCCTCAATGAGTTCTTTGCGAAGGCCGAGAGAGTAGTCTCCGTTGAGCAGAATGCCACGTCACAGTTCGCGTCTCTGGTGACGATGGAAACCGGCCTTCGATTCGACCACCACATCAACAAGTACGACGGTAGGCCCATGACACCTCATTGGGTGATGCAAATGGTAGAGGAGGTGATCGCTTGAGCATAACCATAGAACAGTTGGAGGGCCCACAGAAGATAACATGGTGCACAGGCTGTGGCAACTTCGGCATCCTTGCGGCCCTGAAGAAAGCGATTGTCTCGCTCGACATCCCGCATCACCAGTACGTGCTGGTCTCTGGGATCGGATGCTCGGGCAAGATTCCACACTACATCAATCTCAACTCGTTCCACATCCTCCATGGTAGGCCAATCCCTGTAGCAACCGGACTGAAGATGGCGAACCACGACCTCCGCGTCATTGTCCACACTGGCGATGGCGACTGCTTGGGGGAGGGACTTGGCCACTTCATCCATGCGGCGAGGAGAAACGTGGACATTGCAGTCTTCCTTCACAACAACGGAGTCAACGGTCTCACTAAGGGCCAGTTCTCCCCCGCTGCCCCCCGAGGCTACGTGTCCAAGACCTCACCGCCTCCCCCTGGCTCCCCGATGGAACCAGTCAACGGCATCGCCCACGCCATAGTCGCCGGGGCGACCTTCGTGGCACGTGGATACTCGGGCGACCAGAAGATGCTCACAGAGCTGATGAAGCAGGCAATCACTCACCGGGGCTTTGCAGTGGTCGAGATACTGCAGCCTTGTGTCACGTGGAACCGAAAGCTCACGTGGAGGTACTTCAACGAGCGAACGTATCCCTTGGAAGAGAATGGTCATGATGCCACAAGCCGCGAGAAGGCGCTGGCGAAGGCTCTCGAGAACGGCGACCGCATACCAATCGGCGCGTTCTACACAGGAGAGGCCCCACTGCTTGCCGACGGGCTGTCGTTGCCGGATGGCCGCTTGAGGGATCACCGTACCGACCTCGCCCGACTTCAAGAACTCTTAGAAGAGAAGCTAGTGTGATCTCAGAGGAATGCAAGATGGGGGCTGCGAAGTGAGGAAATTCCGTACCGAGACCGACTCTCTCGAAGTCCGAGTGCCTGCAGACGCCTATTGGGGTGCTGTCACGCAGAGAGCAATAGAGAACTTCCGAATCAGCGGTGGAGGCTTTCCACAACAATTCATCATCGCACTGGCCCGTGTAAAGAAGGCCTGCGCGCTGGCGAACATGGAGCTGGGCGTGCTCTCCGAAGACATCGGTCGAGTGATAGTCCAAGCCCTCGACGACGTGATAGTCGAGAAGAAGTTTGGAGACCAGTTTCCCGTCGATGTCTACCAGAGCGGCTCGGGCACGCAGACGAACATGAACATGAATGAGGTGATAGCCAATCGTGCGAACGAGATCCTTGGACAGCCGCTCGGTTCTAAGACTCCGGTACATCCCAATGACCATGTCAACATGAGCCAGTCGTCAAACGATGTCATTCCTACGGCGATGCACATCTGCCTGTTAGAAGAGATCTCTGACCGTCTTGTCCCAGCGGTAGAGAGCCTGATTCGCACTCTTGACGAGGAGAGCCGGGAGTTTCGAGGCATCGTAAAGATCGGCCGCACGCACCTGCAGGATGCGGTTCCCATCCCGCTCTCTATGGAGTTTGATGTATACAGGTCTCACATTGAGGCCGCGCTCGGCGATGTCCTTACTGTCCGCGACGACCTTGCCGTCCTACCAATCGGCGGCACAGCCGTGGGAACAGGCATCAACGTCCCCCCGGAGTTCTCGAAACTCGTAGTCAGACACTTGGAGAAGATAACTGGATTTCCGCTGACCGAGAGCTCCTTGAAGGCGGCAGCAATTGCCTCTCATAATACGATTGTCCGTCTGAGTGCGGCACTGCGGTCTCTGGCTCTAGCATGCATCAAGATGTCCACGGACATTCGGTGGATGGCCTCAGGACCACATGCAGGACTGGGAAACCTTCTCCTGCCAGTCAATGAACCAGGCTCGTCCATCATGCCGGGCAAGGTCAATCCCACTCAGGCTGAGGCCCTGACACAGGTGTGCATTCGGGTGATCGGCAACGACACCACGGTCTCTTTGGCTGAGGGTCTTCTAAGCAATCTCGAACTCAATCTTGCGAAACCGTTGATCATGGTCACTGTCTTGGAATCCGTTTGAATCCTTAGCCGAGAGCTGGAGTCGTTCACGGAGAGATGTCTACGTGGCCTGCAGGCGAATGAACAGAAACTCTCGGAAACACTTGACAGGAGCCTCATGCTAGTGACAAGGCAATCCCCCATCATTGGATATGATCGTGCGGCCCAAGTGGCAGAATCCACCCTCACCTCTGGTAGGACCATCCGTGAAACAATACAGGAGATGGGAATTCAGATTCCCAACATCGACGAACTCCTTGACCCCTACAGAATGGCGTTTCCCGAGAGCAACCAGAGCAGCCACCGGAGGAACGACGAAGACACCGGCGAGAACCAAGCCGGAAATCAAGGATGTGACAGAACCGAGGCATGACACGAAACGAGGCATGGCCTCACCTGCCGTGGGCTGTTCATCTCTGACTTTTTCGCGCTCACTGGAGCTCACATGCCATACGCACTTCGAATCCCAATAAGGGTGTCCGTTCTCTCTCCGTTGTTCATCATCCGCCATGACCCATCAGCTGTAGACTACAACCTCACAATACTACTCATGCCCCTCTCCTGTGGGGTTTCTCAGCCTGTCCAATCGACCCAATGCATAGTCAGTCAATACATCCTGAACGGTCCGGGCCTCTGCTGGAGCATTGTAGATGGCGATACGTTTCGCCCGAAGAATATCGAACGGTCCCTCACCAATGTGACCAACAGCCACGGCAGTCACATGATTCTCCTCCAGCGTGTTCACAGCAAGGATGCCTCTCTTCTTCTCGGCTGACGCAGCCGGATTCTCCACGAAATCGACTCCGCGGACCTCACCTTCATCGATATCTACAATTGCGAAGAAAGGTGCCCGATTGAAGTGCCGGCTCACACGTGCATCAAGACCGATGTCTTCCTCTGCAGGGATAGCAAGACGGAATCTTGTCTGTTGTTCCGGCTCGGTGTGGATCGTGACGGTTTCCATGTGTGGAATCAAGTCCTTGAGCCGGTTCTCCATCCTGTCGGCCAGATCGTGTGCCTCGTCTATTGAGAGGTCCCGGGAAACTGTGAGATGCATCTCGCCGAAGCAAACTGGTCCTGCCCGTCGAAGCCTGATGTCGTGTACGTCCACGATTCCGTCAATCTCTGCCGCCATCCTCTTTATCTTGTCCAGGTACTCTGGACAGGCCTCAGCGTCCATCAGTGACAACACGGCCTCCCTCGACAACTGCAGGCCCTGAGCAATGATGTACACTCCGAGGCCGAGGGCGACAAGAACCTCCACAACTCCAAGCCCCACAAGTGACAATGCGATTCCCACGAAGACCATCACGCCCGCGTACACATCGACCATTGAGTGGGTGCTATCGGCAACAAGGCTGCTGCTTCCAATTTTTTCCCCAACACGGAGCTTGTATCTGGACAGCACGTAATATGTCACGGCAGAGAAAGCTGCAGCTAGGAGAGGCAAGAGCGTACTTGTGATTGGCTCAGGGAAGAACAGTCGGCGGCCAGACTCGAGCAGTATCTCCACGCCGGAGAGGACTATCATTATGGAAACGAACAGGGATGCAAGAGTCTCACCGCGATAGTAGCCGTATGGAAACCTCTCGTTCGGCGGCTTTCCGGCCAATTTCAGCCCGGACCAGATGAGGGCGGAGCCGAGGATGTCTGACAGAGAGTTCAATGCGTCTGCGAGAAGCGCGACGCTGTGGTACGTCCAGCCGACAACTCCCTTCACCACAGTGAGAACGATCATTGCCAAGACCGAAACCTTGGCGACGGTCTCGCCCTCCCTGAACCTTGAGATGAACGGCCTATCTTCTGTCCCGGGCATGAGGATGACACTCCCGAAAGAAGTCGTCCGCATGACGCACTTGAACATTGTCGTGCTGTCTATTCGCCAAGGCGAATGATGTCGAACACCACATCTGTTCCCTCCTCGCGCAGCCGGTTCAATCGTGACACCGTCAGTTCTACAGCTGTGGGCGATGTGTCACAGACAATCCAACGCCTGCCCATCCTCGCAGCAGCCACAGCGGTCGTGCCAGAACCCACAAAGAAGTCGGCAACGATGTCGTCAGGGTCCGTCGCAGCCTCTATCATTCTCAT
>QMYR01000157.1 GCA_003662765.1 Candidatus Thorarchaeota archaeon | reverse complement strand
GATCCCCCCGGGCGCCTGTCGACATGGGCGTGGGGCCTGGACGGGTCGCGAGCAACATACTATGCCCTTTTCCCCCGTGCGTGGACGGTGTACGATTTCCACGACTATGGCATTGAGCTTGTGATGGAGCAGATCTCCCCGGTCATGGCCCATAACTACAAGGAGAGCTCATACCCTGTTGGTGTCTTCAACTGGAAGGCTCGCAATGTTTCGAATAGATCAACAAGAGTCTCGGTCATGCTCACGTGGGAGAATGCTGTAAGTCCATTGAGAGAACCCCGACCAAGAGACTCGATGAGAGGACAGGTGTCTGATGAGAGGATCCTTGTCGAGCTCGAACACGAGAGGAACGATGCGGAAGTCCCTGTTTCCTTTGGCCTTGGTGTGGAGGCAGAAGAAGGACAGTTGTCCATCTTCGAACAGTTCAATACGGGGGGCGATGGAAGTGAGATCTGGCTTCCGTTCTCTCAGAAGGCAGGTCTCGATGCTCCGTTCACGAAGGCTCCCAAGCGGATTGTGCGGTCAGGCACTGCGCTGTGCGCCACGCTTGACCTCCTTCCTAGCGAAGAGAAAGAAGCCACATTCGCTATAGCGTGGGACATACCTCTAATGCAGTTTGGGCAAGGCCGTCGATGGTACCGACGATACACGAAATTCTTTGGCCGCTCGGGGAACAACTCACTCAAGATTGCCTCAGCAGCACTGAGCGAATGGCGACTCTGGCGACAGCAGATTGAAGAATGGCAGCGGCCCGTATTGGAGTCCGATTGGCCAAGTTGGTTGAAGTCTGCTCTCTTCAATGAGCTGTACTATGTTGTTGATGGCGGCACTGCTTGGGAGGCAGGAAGGCCTGATGAGGAGTCCGACAGTTGCCAGGCAGGCCATTTCGCTTACCTTGAGTGTTTCGACTATCCATTCTACAATACGTATGATGTTCACTTCTATGCGTCGTTCGCTCTGCTTGAGAACTGGCCGGACATCGAACTATCCATTCAGAGAGACTTTGCAGATGCCGTGAAGCTCCACGATCCAAGAGTCCGCATGCTTCTCTTCGAGGGCGAAAAGGCGCCTCGCAAACCGTTTGGTATTGTGCCACATGACCTAGGAATGCCGCGGGAGGACCCGTGGATCGTACCCAACTCATACAATGCCCAAGATGTCAGTCGATGGAAAGACCTCAATACCAAGTTTGTTCTTCAAGTCTACAGAGACTTTGCTGTCACGGGCGACAGGGAGTTCCTAGCCTACTGTTGGGACAGCGTCAAGATAGCGATGGAGTATGCTGACCGCTTCGTTAGAGACGGCGACGGACTTGTCGAGAATGACGGATTTCCCGATCAAACGTATGATGTCTGGACCATGAAGGGTCCGAGTGCATACTGCGCAGGACTGTACCTCGCCGCCTCTGCAGCCATGGTGGCAATGGCGCGAGAGATGAACGACCGTGTTATCGAACAAAAGTACGAAGAGATATTCAGCAGGGGACGCTTGGCATTTGAAGAGAAACTGTGGAACGGCGAGTACTTCAATTTCGACTCGAGTGGCGGAAAGCATAGCGATAGTATCATGGCTGACATGCTGGCCGGCCTCTTGTATGTTCATGCGTCCGGTCTTGAGAGCTACGTGGACCACGATAAGGCGAGGGCTGCTCTGAAAAAGATATTCGCCACGAACGTGATGTCGTTCGAGCAGGGCAACATGGGTGCGGTCAACGGGATGAGGCCCAACGGCAAAATCGATACGACGAGCATACAGTCTGCTGAGGTCTGGACTGGAACCTCCTATGCTCTCGCCGCTTTGATGGCCTACGAAGGTATGATAGATGAGGCGTTTAAGACTGCCCACGGCATATACCGAGTCACCTACGAAACCCATGGGTACTGGTTTAGGACTCCTGAAGCATGGACGAAGGACGGCCATTTCAGAGCATCAATGTACATGAGGCCGCTTGCAGTGTGGGCAATTCGAAAGGCGCTCACCGAGAGAGAAACTGCTCCCCGATGACCTCGCCACCAACTGTTGCGTCTTGGCGGCCGTGTAGAGGCGTTCTAGCCGCCCGGACTGCCGTGCCATGGTGAGTTGCGCCAGATCATGTCCTCTGTCAAGGTCTCGGTTCCGACTATCGTCTTGTGCAGCTCTTCAAGGAGAGCATGGTCTTTCAGTTCATCCTCACGAATGAGCGACACCGAGCAGCAAACTCTTCATGAAGTCGTTCCCTAGCTTTTCGACATTCTCTTCTACGATTGCAATAGTCCTGTTCTGGAGCTCAATCTGCTTGACTATGAACGAGAGTTTCATACCTTGTGCACAGGTAGATTTCCTGTCAGCTCAACAAGGACTTGCAACGCAACGCAAGTGCAAGCCAATGACCACTGTACCGTGTCAGATTGCCTCTCACGGAGAGTTAAAGTTGACGTACAGGGGAGAGGGCAAGATTGGCCAGAGGATAGTTGGAATCCCAGCCTCAGAGCCCCTCTGCTTCAAATAGCTTCTCCACGAATAGCTCAGGGGGTGTCAGACCTTCAATCGAAACCTCCTCGTTGAAGACGGTCTTAGGAACTCCGAAGACCTCGTATCGTGTGGCAAGATCCCGGAACTCCAAAGCCTCTATCATGTCGCTCTCAATCAGAGGATTGATAATTGCAGCTTGGTGTGCAAGGCGGACCATTCCTGGGCAATAGGGACAAGACGGTGTCGTGAACACC
The DNA here is from genome assembly GCA_003662765.1 of Candidatus Thorarchaeota archaeon. Classification (GTDB taxonomy): domain Archaea; phylum Asgardarchaeota; class Thorarchaeia; order Thorarchaeales; family Thorarchaeaceae; genus B65-G9. The sequence continues at coordinate 3,630 of QMYR01000157.1, read as the reverse complement.
TGAACGTGTACAGGCTTCCCTACCGACTGGATATCAGATATAACATCGGGAGGAAGGGGTGTCATGCCACGTGAAGCGTCCGTGATGCTTCCCACCAACGCTCCAAACTCATGACCAGCGGGAATCCCGTAGAACCTTATCTTGTAGGGTTCTTTCCCATGTATCACGATTGCGGGGTAGTATCGAACGCCCATCTCTTGGGCCGCCTCTTTCGTTTCCCCTTTCTCGCCTCTGTGTACAACCACACTCACCTTGTCCGAGAGATCAGCAACGCTCTCGGCCAATGCCTGTGTGTCACCACAGTACAGGCACTCATGATCGCGTACAAACACATGCAGAGTCACATCATGCTCAAGCCCATCGAATATCTCCAAGACCTGCGCCTTAGTCTCGTCGTCTAGCTCGATAACCATGGCAGTTCAACCGTGCCAGTCTCCTGTCTTGCTATATAAATCCACTTTGAGAGGCACACATCTACTCCCATCTGACAAGGCCGTCCTCCACAAGATCTTCAAAGGCTGGCGGCAGGCGACGGCCTCGCAGACTCTCATCGAGAATAAGGTCGCAATCACTGGGAACCCCCAGGTCTTCGAGGTTGGGACAGTTGGCCAACGGAGAGAGATTGATTGCGGCAAAGTCATTCTCACGCGGATGATCGCTGTGCAGGTACAGCTCCTCAAGGGCGACGCATTCCCCCAGCGGCACAAGGTCTATGCTCGAGAGACTGTTTCCCGCGATGTCGAGGCTGCGGAGCTCCTTGCACTGTGAGAGCGGACGCAGGTCAATCGATTCTATGGCATTCATGGCTAGGCCAACTCGTCTGAGAGAGGCGCACTTTGCTAGGGGCTCTAGGTCGATGGATGTCAGTTCGTTGCCTCCAAGCCGGAGGATTGTGAGCGCGGTACATTCACGTAACGGGCTCAGGTCTACACTCTTGAGCTGATTGTGATGGAGATATAGAAATCTTAGCGACGCACAGTTTCGGAGCGGCGAGAGGTCCACAGACTTGAGGTTGTTGTACATCAGGTTGAGCTGCGCAAGGTCAGGACAACCAGCCAATGGCCCAAGGTCGATGCTCTCAAGCTGATTGTTCTCGAGTTCCAATGATTGAATGGAACCAGCATCGGCAAGTGGACGAAGGTCAATCTCGACTAGGTCATTACCGAAGAGCCTGAGCCGCTCGAGACTAGTGCAATTGGACAGAGGCGACAGATCAACCGCCGTGAGACCTGTATTTCCCAAGTTGATCTCTCGAAGGTTTCTCAAGTTTGAGAGAGGCGACATATCAACCCCAGAGAGGGGATTCTTGGACAGTACGAGATGCTCCAGAGAGCGGCACTCGGCCAGCGGTCCGAGGTCGATCTCCTCAATCTTGTTCGACGACAGGTCGAGAACGGTGAGGTCTCCCACGTACCTGAGCGGGGACAGATCGATCGACCGAATCTTCTTGCGTGAGAGATTGAGCTCGGTCATATCTATGTCATACTCTGTGCTGATGGTCTGCCCGTCAATAGTCGTATACTCCAATGTCACAACGTCGAGCATCCGAATCGTTCTCCGAGACCGCGTGTTGGTGTCATGACGGAAACACATTATGAATGTATTTGCCATGCCGAACCGGCCTTGGGAGTGAAACGACATAACATATCTTGGGCAGTGCCCACGGAATCGCGGCACCCTGTTTTCCGAAGCCTTACAATTTTTAACCAGCATGATACTGAACAAGATGGTTTCCAGAGAGTTGATGTCAAATGGGAAAGACGCTCGGTATATTGCTCATGACTGGGCCCTACACATTTGAGAACAGCCATACGTTCTATGATTTGGCCAAAGCAGCCTTGGAGAAGGGCCATGAGGTCAAGGTATTCCTATTTGTCGATGGTGTGAACAACGCGAAGCTAGACCAAGATCCTTCCCCAGACGAGCCGATGAACGAGAAGCTGCAAGAACTCGCTGATGCGGGGGTCGAGTTTCAGGCCTGCGGGCTCTGCACAGCAGCACGAGGATTCGACCAGACGGGCAACGACTTTGTCTCTGGGGTTGAGGTTTCGGGACTCACTGAGTTCGCCGAGATAATTGGCGAATGTGACCGGTTTGTGACCTTTTCGATATAAGGGGTATAACTATGGAGTTCACAGAACGAAAAGTGATGATACTGGTACGTAGCAGGCCCTTTGGTACGGTAATCAACTTTGAGGGATGGAGGGCTGCGGTAGGAATGTTTGGTATGGACCATGAGCCCACTCTTCTCTTCATGGGGGAGGGCGTCTATGCGTTGCTCAAGACTATGGATGAGTCCCCTATTCGGATGTTCAAGTCTACCTATGAGAGCTTCGACGGCGTTCTATACGTGTCTAAGCGATCTCTTGAGGAGCGGGGTATCGATCCGGAAGAACTCTGGGACGGAGTGGAGATTCTCGACGAGGAAGGCGTTGCAAGGGCTTTTGCTGAAAATGAGGTGATAGTAACTTTCTGAGAGTGTGATGGTATGAAGTTCTTAGTCTGGTTGTCAAGGGACTGTGTCAGCCTCAAGGAGGTTACTGATTCTATCATGAGAGGGGGCAACGAGCTTGCCGTCCTGCTTGTTCAAGACGGGGTCTATCTTGCGGATAGGGGATGTCCCCACTCTGGAGAACTCCGCGAACTCGGAGCCAAGGTCTACGCCTCGCGGACCCATGTCGAAGAGAGAGGCATCTCGGATAGGCTCGTGACGGATGTCGAACTTGTCGGTTATCCCGAGATTGTAGACCTGATAATGGAAAAGTATGATAGAGTTGTGTCGATGTGAGGCCTGAGGGCGAAACACTCACAGCTTTCTCCCTGCGACCACCAGCACTTGGCCGAGAAGGTCACCCTTCAGCACCGCGGCCTTGATATGCGAATGGAACATGGCCTTGTCAGCGACCCTATCTTCAGTGTACGGCCTGTACGTCAAGGAGCCTATGCAGAAGAGATGACCCATGCCGTTGGCTCCGTAGAATGATTGAACCACCATAGCATAGGCAGGCACGGGGATGGGCCGAATCGAAACTATCTTCGACTCGCCTGCTTGGAACGGCATCTTTTCGTCCGCGACAACTGGCACAAACTTCGTCTTGCTCCAGTCCACTGCGATCTCAATCTCATCGAGGCCCTCAACACGAGTGCGAACGCGGTCCATACCGAGGCTCTCAAGCTCCTTGCTGCACCCGATGACGTAGATCTTGTCGGACATAAGACTCTCACCGCTCCTCTCAGACTACATGCGTTCTCTTTTAGTATTCTTCGGATTGACAAAGGAACGCACAAGGACGAGCCGATTCACAGGCCCCTGAGATAGGAGGGACGAAGGGCTCCCTCGTCGTGCGACTCAATGACGCGGTCTATGACATCGAGTATCTTCTGCTTGTCCCTGCTCAGCGTGCCCCTGAGGGGAAGATAGTTCGACGCATGATTTGTCCTGAACACGCAGTTTGTGAGATTCAGATGCGTCGCCATGGTCCTCAGTTCCCGAAGGATGTCGAACGGTCTCATGGGCTCGAACTCGCCGTTTTCGACCAGGCTGTAGAGCGGCGTGCTGGGGGGAATCATCCGCGTTAGTGCGTCTACATCCTCGGGATCAATCTCTTTGCGGGCCTGTGCAATGGCCTC
>QMYR01000156.1 GCA_003662765.1 Candidatus Thorarchaeota archaeon | reverse complement strand
AGTATCTGCAGGGAATATACCTGTGGGTAGACCCGACGGCCCCTGATGTCTTCACGCTACTCATGGATGTCTTCGGTTATGAAGAGGTAATAGTTGAGCATAGGCGCAAGCGAATCGAAGACGAGATTAAAAGACTCGGAGGCCAAATGATTGACCCTGAGCCAGCAAACGACTACTATGACCGTGTGCTGACAGGTCTCAAGGACATCTTTGCCGCCGGAGTGTGGCACTTCATTGCGTCGGGGACCCTACGTATTGACGATATCACGTTCTTGTACAAGATTTGGCGTGAGGAGCTGATTGAGAAACGCGGCTACAAGAAGGCGGGATTTGGCGGCCAAGTTCTACCTCGGTGTTGGCTTGCATTCATGGTGACGAACTATCGTGAGCCCAGTGAATGGGATGAGATAGTCAAGTTGGCTGATGAGATTAACGAGATGGCTTTCAAGGGTCCGCTCGTGCCTTACGGAATTGGAGGACGTGACGGCCTGAGGAGGATAGTCGCCTCGCGGGACACTGGCTACTACCGTCTGTTGAAGACCCTGAAGAAGACTCTCGATCCCAAGAACATACTGCAACGTGGAATCTTCATTCCGGAGGAGGAGTTGAGATGAACATCAAGCAGTACGAGGACATGATCTACGCATGCGGCAGATGCGAGATGTGCCGCGGCCAAGACTTCGGAGAACGTTGTCCCGAGCTGTACACTCAGTTCTGGGAGTCATCTACAGCTCGTGGAAGGATGGCCATTGCTCGCGCCATCCTTGAGGGCAAGATGCAGTATACCGAGGAGCTCGCTGAGCGCATATTTGGATGTTTCATGTGTGGTCGGTGTCGTGAAGAGTGCAAGAAGGCCGCGGGGATTGATATCATTGCAATCACACAGGCGATGCGGCAAGACTTCGTCGAGGCTGGTGTGAAGATTCCGCAGGCTGCGAATCAGATGGTTCAATCGATATTGGAAACCGGCAACATATTCAATGACACTCCCAAAGATCATATCGCGTGGGCTGAGGGTCTGAAGTTTGAAGAGGGATCCGGAGTCCTGTTCTTTCCGGGATGCCTTGCGAGTCATCGTTTCAAGGAGAAGACGGCGACCCTCGTCAAGGTGCTTCAGGTGGCAGGATACAAGCTGGACTTTCTTGGGAAGGAACAGGCATGCTGTGGCACTCCCTTCTGGGTGACTGGTCACATGGAGAAGGCAAGAGTGTGGGCAGAGAAGACAGTGGCCAAGTACAAGGAGCGAGGAGTTCACACAGTCATCACGCCGTGCCCCAGCTGTTATCGTGCGTTCAAAGAGGTGTATCCCCAGATTCTCGGACTAGAGGAACTGCCTTTTGAAGTGAGGCACAGTTCGGAGGTACTTGAGAACATCGTGTGTGAAAAGAAGTTAGACCTTAAGCATGAGGTCAATGTAGTGCTCACGTACCACGATCCTTGTGAGATTGGTCGGTACCATGGAATCTATGAGCCCCCGCGAGAAGTCTTGAAGGCTGTTCCTGGGGTTGAGCTCAGAGAGATGCCGCGGAATCGCGCTGAGGCCTTCTGTTGCGGTGGTGGCGGTGGTGTGAAGCTCACCTATCCGGAAAAGTCCGAGAAAGTGGCTGTCGCGCGCTTGGAGGAAGCACTTGGCACAGGTGCGTCCGTGGTGACAACAGCATGTCCCGCGTGCGAGCTGAATCTGACTCACGCGGTTTACGCGAAAGACGCAGAGGTGCGGGTACTAGACATAGCAGAGATATTGGCGATATCTGCTGGAATCGCAGATGAGGAGATTCTCGACCCATACTATATCCCGGAGGATTAGTCGGCGGCAACTAGCCGCCGACGGCTGCGATCATAAAGACAATCAGGTCCCCATCAGAGAGTTTGGTATCGAGCTCGTTCTTTGAAACCATGTTCGAACCGTTGACGAGAACAATGGTGTCGCGGCGAAGTGTCCTGTTCTCAGGATGTTCTAGGAACACCTCAAATGCCTCGCCAAAAGTTTCGTGGAGATGGTCGACCAAGTTACCCAACGTGAAGTTCCCATCTATTGCTATCGGAAATGGTTCGTAGTCCTCAGATCGGAGACCTTTGTTCAGTAGCTTGACGAAGACCTCGGCCATCTCTTTTCACCTATCTCTAAGATAGAGTACTGTGTTGTCGATTCTTAAATGCATTTGTGCCAAGAAAGGCATTCCAGAAGGATTTTTAAAGTTGGCAAATGTAGCCTCGACAGCAACCGACAGCTAGTTATGTCAACGATTAAACGGATGTCTTAAAATGACCGCCCACAAGTCCGAGCGTCTGACGATTAAACAGTGGCTTGCGACGCACGCACGTGACAAGCCTGTCCACTACACCGACATAGCAGAGGCACTGGGCCGTGACCCCGCCTCAGTATCTGCTTCGCTATCAATCGAGCGTCGTCAGGCCCGGCGTGACGAGCGGCCTCCCTATTTCGTGAGGGTTGGCCCTGGTCTGTATAGGTACAACGACCTCTGTGAGGGTGCAATTGACGAGGACTCTATTGCGGAGGTTCGGAGCCGTGCACAGGAGTTCAACCTCATTACCCGAAATGAGCTGGCACGAGCCATTGCGGACCTTGATCTCGAAGCGTTCAAGCGGCTGGCGGAGATTGTTCTTGTCAATACACGCGCACGGCCGGAGGACATCATGGAGCGGGAACGATACAATGGCGTCATTGTGATGACGACTTCATGGCTCGATGACAGTGGACGGTCTCCAGTCGTAATCTATGTCAAGAAATGTGGTTTCGACGAACCAATCGAGAAAGAAACGATATTCGAGATTCGGGGCCTACTACCCAAGTACGGTGCCAACCAAGGCATTCTCTTGTCCAACGGAATTGTTACCGAGAGCGCCCTTCGAGAGGCTCTTGGGCCCGAGTATGCGTCGGTGCCACCGGTCCACATAATGGACAAGGAGATAGTGCTGAGCATTCTCCTTGAGAGCAGAACTGGTGTCCGCGTGAGGAATGTCGAGGTCTATTTGCTTGACCGGGCCTTCTTCGAGAGCCTGAAGGACGAATAAGTTTTATCGTGGAATGAGCACTACGGTGTTCAAGGGATCATCGAACTTCCAAGACTGCCGTGCCTTATTGTCGGGCAGAGTGTATGCCGTATCATGAGGCCAACTTTAAGCGTACTTAACCTAATGTGCCGACTTCTCAATCGTCCTTAATCTTTTAATATCGGTGTTGCCTTTGTTCCACACTATCACGGAGAGAATATGTCCCGTGAACAACAGGAAGGAGAATCCCAAAAATGAGTGACGAGCAACTACTATTCGTCAGGGAGAGCTCCGGCCTTGTGAAGGAAGTAGGTCCGTGGTTCGCACTTCTATTGCCAATCGCGCTCACCGTGGGCCCGTACTTTCACTTCGTGGCACCGCAAGTCAGTACGTGGTACCCGGGAGCACACCTTGTTCCCGTGTTTGCCGTAGGTACCTTTGCCATACTCTTTGAGGGCCTCGGCACCATGATACTAATGCTTGCGATGCCAAGGTCAGGGGCTTCCTACCACTTCGTTGGTCGTGGCCTGAGCCCGATCTTCGGTGCGATGGAAGGCTGGCGAAGCGTTATCACAAATCCCGTGTTCCGTGGCTCCGCGAGCTTCTTCTCGGCGAAGGTCGCCGGTGGGGGGTTTGTCGCCATCGGTATCATCACAGGGAACACAGCCATTGAGGGTCTTGGCAACGCATTGGCGGGAGACCCTGTAGTGCTGATCGTCTTCGCCTTGATTCTGACAGCCATTGCCTTTGTGTTCAGCTATCTGAGCGTACGGGTTCTGGGCTGGTTCGTGACGGTCCTAGGTCTGATTGTCGTGATACTGTTGGTGATATCAGACATTGTTCTAATCGTGAATCCTATTAGTCCGGCCGACTGGGACGCACTGTTTGCAGGGACGGGTCATGCCGTGGCAGACCTGCAGACTGCTGCGAACATCGCGGATATTACTCAATACACGACGCTGAACTGGACCGCCGTCGCATCAGCACTCGTGGTGGCTATCGGTATCATGTGGCCGTACCTCATAATGCCAGTTGCAGGCGAGGTTGCCCAGCCGAGCAGGAACATTCCTCTCAGCTGCATGGGAGGCGTTGTTGGAATCGGTGCTCTGTTCATGCTGTCATCCTACGCCGTTGAGGTCGGTATGGGTGAATTGCTATACTACAACAACGCTGCGGGGGCAGTGGGAATATTCCCTGGTTTCGGCAACTTTGCGGCGATTGCTCTGGGTCCCAGTGGGTGGGTCCTTGGTGCGATTCTTGTGACTCAGCCGATTCTGGCAAGCACACTCGATGGCCCCAGCAATGCTCTGTGGGTGACCAGACCGTTCCACGCAATGGCCATGGACCGAATGTGTCCTGAGCTGTTTGCCGACATCCATCCGAAGTACCATGTGCCTCACAACTCTCTGTACTACTGGCTCATTGTCCAGGTTGTCATCGTTGTGATGTCATACTGGTATGATGTGTCCATGGCTATCGGCGTGGCGTTCACGTACGTCTTCATCAGATGGCAGTTCTCGCTCGTCGAAGTGTCGTTGCCATTCTACAGACCAACGCTTTGGGAGCGCTCGGGCGGCTGGACGATTGCGGGTATTCCGCTGGTGTCCATCGCGGGTCTGATCACCGGTGCGATATTCCTGTACGCAATGGTGTCATTCACTCCGAACCCGAATGTGCCATTTGAAACGCTCTTCACGGTGTTCGTCTACTTCTTCGGCCAAGTCATGTACACCTACTACGGCATGAAGAACAAGGCCCGCGGAGTAGACATGGCAGCGATATTCGGCCAGCTACCGCCGGAGTAGTTCAGTCCAAGAGAGAGCTTTTGCTCTCTCTCATCCTCTTTCTTTCTTGTTCTTGGGGAGCAGTTGTGTGGCAGTGCTATTGAGAGCCGCTTATGATCTGCAGCCTCAACAAGGACAATAGGGCAATGCTGTGCGTCAGGGCTCATCCTCGAAGATTGGCGGGAAGCCTTCTCGGCTTGCCTTCGAAGCGAAGGGTTGGAGGTGGTCCCACGTTTCATGAAAGCGCGAGGGGAATGACCAAGGTCTGATCAGCTTCAACTCCGGGACTGTGTCATCTCGGAGATACTGCTGGTGGACCCGTTTCAGTGTGTCGAGCAGTGTTCCATGTTCCTCCATGTCCCATACCTGCTGCTTGAATGTGTAGTTGTCTTCGTGCCACACATAGGCAATCTCGTTGACCTCACCAGTGAGTGGTGTGATCTCCTTGATGAGCCTCCATGGCCAGAAGGTTGACATCTGCTCAAGTTTGGGCCCGGCACCGTAGAAATCAAAAGCCATGCCCTCTTTGCAGACAACGAGATCCGGCCCTCTCTCTCTGAACTTGGGATTCGGTTTTGTAGATGGTCCAGCCTTGAGCCAGTCGTGCCATTTGAGGCGGAATCTCTCGACAACATTGCAGCGATCGATCACGTATCTCACAGCAGCTGCGGTTCCGTGATGGGCTAGGCCTGGGACAGGTGGTCTGCTCAGGTATTCCTCAGCAAGGCTCGTGACCCGTGGCAGGTCTTCTCTCGGTATCACGGCCCATATCTGAAAGAAGGCCTCCTCCTTGGCCCGCAGGAAGGCGAAGAAAATGGCCGCCTCTGTCTTCGGCTTCATTCCCTTTGGGAGCGGCTCGCCCAGAGGCCAGGTCTGCTCCTTGTTGCACACAACTATCTCGCTGCAGTCATACGAGACAATCTCGGGCCACTTAGCGTCGAAGACGACCGTGTACTTCTTGAGGCCCTTGCGCCTGGGTAGAAGAAACTCCACGGTAGAGTCATTTATTCGCAGCTCGGCCCTCCTCTGAGTCGTTGGATCCTGACCAACATAGTCCCACTGTGTGTCATCTTCGAACTCCGTGCCTTCTTCGAATTCCAAGCTGCGTCACTCCTTGGTCGCACGCACAACAGAAGGCCTTTTGACTATTGCTGATAGAACTCTAGTCACAGTTTAAGTATTAGTTTGTTCGGACCGACTACATCTTGTTGAAGATGTCGGATCGAGCTGCACTTGTAGGCGATGAACCATGAGCAAGAAGGGAAAGAGTCGCAAGAAACCACGGCTTCCAGAAGAGCAAGACCTAGACACCTTCGAATTCCGGCCCACCGGTCTGAACCTGAAGTGGACAAAAGACCTGATCACGGTCTTCGACGGGTACCGAATCCACAGATGCTACGATCTGACGTTCATCGAACGAGCCATAGGCGAGGGGCAAATGCCGCGGAGCTTCGTTGACCAATGGAGATTCATCCGCACGATTCTTCACAGGTTTGCAGCCGTGTCGCCGAAGATTCCGGGTGTCATGGAGAAGTACAAGCGGAGACAGGTCGTTCGTTTTGTCACGCTGGTCCTCCTAACAATAGCGGTCCCGCTGATGGTTGCGACTTTTGTCTTCTCAATCACTGCAATAGCCCCATT
>QMYR01000155.1 GCA_003662765.1 Candidatus Thorarchaeota archaeon | reverse complement strand
GTCTGTCTGGAACCTCGAGACGAATGACATAACGGCTATCGATGCGACTGCAGCCAACTTCTATCTGGCGTACACAGAGATGAAGGGCTTCGAGAGAGTCTTCGGAAGCAGTCGCGACGACCTCGAAGACGTACTCGAGAAACTTCTGAGAAGAAGGATTGTGGGTATTGTCTACCGTCCCCAGATGCTCAGGCTTGCCTCCGTCCTGTTTGACATCGAGGGGGAGGAGGCAAACCTCCTGGCCCTCGTGCGTAGCATCCTAAGGCATGTGCCAGCCGCCAATGCTCTAGTGGGCCGCACGCGGAAGCGGTCTGTTGTGATGGCCAAGGTACCGGTAGAGGAAGTGCGATACTGCCTGACGGAGTTTCCAAGAGAAGTGGAACACGTGTTGCATGTGCGCACGGCTAGGCTCGTGTCTTTCAGGTCGTATCAGAACACACTGCTTCAGAGGCTACATCGTAGCGACGGTACTTGGGAGGATGACATCACAGCACTGCTTGAGCAACGACACTCCCAGCGGCACCTACGAGCACCAGCAGGAATCGAAGATATCCGCTGAAGTCATGAGTGGTCAAAGTCGCCATCATGCCACTCAACAGGGAATAGGGACGACACAGCCCGAACGCGTCTCCGAATCGCGAGAACAACAATGCCTAGCAAGGGCGTCCCAAGGAACACTGGCGTAGAGGACACATCCAAGGTTAGAGAAAGTGGCGCCTCCGAAACGTCCACAAGTATCGCCACCGAGTCAGTTGCCACAGCCGGAAGACCAACAACAGTGACGTTCAGACTGTACTCGCCGACTTCCGCTGGGATAAACTCAATTTCGACCTCAGCCGTCGAAGCCGCCGTGAAGTTTACCCACACAACAACCAATCCGCTTGGGGATGACACGACAACACTTCCCAAACCCGTCCAACCACCATACGCCCCAAGCACATTGACCGTCACTATGGCCGTCACCTTACTCCCGACGACAGGACTTCCCACATGCCCAATCGACACATCCAGCACCGGAAAGACCGCCAACGTATCGCTGATGCTGGTCCCTGCATTTTTCGATGAACCGTTGAACGATGCAGTCACGATGTACGTGCCTGCCAACAGGCCTGACAGACGGAATGAAACCGTTCCACTCCAGCCCGTGACCCCATCGATGTCCGTCTGCGTCCCCTGCTCAGAGAGGAGCGAGAGTCGTACAGCAGCCTCACGAAGTACGCCATGTTCATCAGTCAACTTGACCTGAACCAGTGCATCGTCGCCGTAAGTGACTGTGTTGGTCAATGTCATGACAATCTCCGACTTGAACCTGACCGTGATCGTACCGTGATAATCAGTAGCACGCAAGTATGCTGTATCCTCGAATTCAATGCCGAATGCGTAGGTGCCAGCTCTGTCCGGCGTCCATGAGAGTATGAGAGAGGACCCGTTCAGGGGAACAACTTGACCATTCTTGAGGAGCCCGCCCAGCAGTTCTTTTCCTGAGGGGTCGCGCACTGACAGGTGAACATTTCCAGATTTGACACTCTCATTCAAAGAATCGATGACTCTGAACTTGAGGGTGTGCACATCGTGGACGAGAGCGGAGAGTTGCGACTCCTCGATGATGATGTGTATCTCACTGGTGACATTGAACGTCCAGGCTCCAGCAGAGCCAATCCGCCAGTCAGTGTCTTGCACGGTGACTGTCAGGCAGTACGCCCCCGCGGGAAGACCATAGAGATTCACCAAGAGGGTCGCGTTCGTAGAGGTGAGCCGGCCCACCAACGGAGAGGTTATGCCGTTCGAGGTGAGTTCAATTGTGAGATTGATACCTGAGAGGAGAACAGGCTCACCAATCTCGTCCAGTACACGCACTTGTAGACTGACATTCTGCGCACGATCCAGAGTGAGGGGACCCCAAAAGCGGACACTCGTTGTGCCAGTTGCAAAGAATTCGACTGCAGTTGAACCGGGAGCATAGTGATCAGTTCCGGCGAAGCTGACTGTCAGAACATAGTGGCCCATGCGTGGTGGCACAACTGTGATGTTCACTGGGGCAGTGCCTATCTGAATTGCAGTCCCCTCAACACATAGTCCCGCAGTCTCATGATAGAGGCGGAACTCCAGAGAGAAGCCCTCCAGCACATCGCCGTCCGTGTCCGTCAGCAGTGTCGCAATGACGAATGGTGTGCTCCCCGCAACAACCTCGCTGGAGGAGATTGTGTCAATATGAATCGCGACCCCGTTCCTCACATCCACAACCAACGACCTAGCGGCTGCTAGGTGAACGCCCACCCCACCAAACGTCACATGCAGCTGCCAAGCACCTTCGTAGTTGGCCACGTACTCCCAACTAACATGACCGGTCTGATTTGTCACACGTTCAAGTGTGACATCGAGGTCTTGCGGTCCTTGAAGTCTCAGCGCCACTGTATACCCAACCAAGGGCGCGCCTTCGTGATCGGTCAGCTCCACGGTCAGAGAGATGTTCTCGCCCGCTACAAGGTCGGTGGTCGCACTTGTGAGCTCGATGTGCGTCCTTGAAAAGAGAATCTGCTGGAACACATATGAGAACGAGCGCACGGTCTGTGATCCTTCGAAAGAAACTTGAATTGTGTATAGACCGGGAGTGTCAAGCGTCAATGACATGATGCCCACGCCATCGACTATTCTCACAGAAACGGACGAGCTGAAGACACCGAGTCGAACAAGCTCACCGCGCGGATCATGCATGGTGACAGACACTTGGATGCCGTCCACTCCGATTCCCAGTTCGTTTACCAGATTCACCGTGAGATTGACGGTCTCAGAAACACACGGCTCACGGGGAGAGAAGAGAACACTGACGGATGGGTTCGACATTACCGTGACCTGGGTCTGGACATCCCCGCCCATCAAGAACTGGTTCTCGGTCGGGCCGACCCGAATCGTGAGAATTCCCGTGGCATCCGCAGCCACGTATGTCACCTGTGCGATTCCCGAGGCATTCGTCTTGGCTGTGATGTTCCATGCTGGTACCAACTCGGTGTTCAGTACCTCGAACAAGATGACAACGCTCTCGGGTGTCGTCGCGATACTCAACGTATAGGTGATAGTCACATTCTCAGCGTAGTCGATAGACTCATCAGAGACCGTCACGGTGCCTGTCACAGACTCAAAGATCGTGGTGGAGACTGTTGTGCTGTTGGAGAGATAGTAGACATCACCAACGTGAGTGATTGTGATCACTGCCTGACCCCGCTCACTGGGATACCACGACACCACTACCGGGATCGTGTCAGTAACGGTCTGTGCTTGGAAATCAAGGACGCCGTTCTGAGCGATAGAAACTGACACTGTTCTTCCGGAGATTGGGTCCCCCACCGCATCGAGCAATAGAATCGAGATCTTGTAGGCCTTACCTGCCTCTGAAATCGAGGGGCTGTCCACTACAAGATTAGGCGTGGCGTAGACCCGCTGCAGTACTGCGCTTGTGGCACGGCCATTTGTTCCATCGCAGGCGAATGTTGCATTGATCGTGAAATCGCCCACATCGGTGAACTCGTACGGGAAGACCGTGGTTCCATCCTCACTTGTGAGGAGGGCTTCGGCAACAACGATTGTGCCGTTTTGTCTAAGGATCATCAGTGTCAGATTTGCACCAGACATTGGTTCTCCTGCCCAGTCCTCGAGAGACACCAAGATTCCAAGTGTTGTTCCCTGAACCACAGGTTGTCCAGGCAGGATTATCTTGACTGTGGTTGTGCCGTACACTGTCCGGTTGAGTTCGGACGACGACTCCAAGAGCCACTCCTGAGCTGGAAGGCACGCTGCGATTGTGAGGAAGCTCGGTTCGTTGACACTGACATTTAGGTGAACTGAACCCTCTGCATCTGTCTGCATAGTGTCGTTCAAGACAAGGTCGCCGCCAAGCCAGACACGAGCCTCAACAGCACAAGAGGCGATGGGGCTCCCGTTGACACCAGTCACAACGATAGATACGTCCACCACACTTGGAGCAAGCGGCGCGTCAGCAATCTGGATGCTGACCAGAGGCGTTTCATAGACATCTGTTGTCAGCTGGGCATTCGAAGCATTGTACCAGCCCAGGGGCTGACCGTCGGCCAGTATCGCGTTAGGACCACGACTCACGGGCGTCCATGTCCAGTTGCAGTGCCCATCAGTCGTCACACCATGCAGAACCTCACTCTCGCCACTTGGTCCGCAAACTACGACTTGCAGCTTTATTCCGGACACGGGGTCACCATGATGGTCCGTCGCTGACACCTGTATCCAGTTGGCCACTCCGACTTGGGAGTGCGCCCCCGTCTGAATCGTCAGTGTGACAGGAATCCAGACTTCAACCCGCGTTTCGTCGTTCGAGCCGCCGACAGAAGCGGTACGGTTGAACACAGCTTGTAGAGCGTACTCGCCAGCGGTCTGTGGGGTCCATGAGAGATTGGCGGTGCCGTCCGGATCGGTAACAAGAACGTAGCGCGCAACTACCGTCGATGGAAGATATATGATTGTCAGTCCAACCTCTCGTTGAGCAAGTGGCACGGAGTGCGAGTCATGTAGCGTGACGAGGATGTGGCATGCCTCGTCTACGTACGCTCGCGAAACCGTCGTTTCGACGGACAGGACCGAACCAATCCACGAAACGAAGGTCGTACTGTTTGAGCTGGCATGCAAGAACAGTCCGCCATCATACTCGACCACGAACGTGTAGATCCCATTCTCGGTCAGGTTGAGAGAGACCAAACTCTGACCTGAAGAGTTCGTCAACACCGCCGTCTGGAGAACCGTCTTACCCGAGGGGGATGTGACTGTGAACACCACATCTTGAAACGGTAGCGGCAAGCCGCTCTGGTCGATGAGCAGGGCCCCAAGTGTGACATTCTCGTACTGAGTATAGTTCGCCTCACACAACACGCTGACTGTGGTATCCTCGTAGACCGTGACAACGCCCGTGGCCTCGCAGGGAGCGTACCACTTGCTCCCGCTGAACTCAAGTATGTAGGTGTAGTTTCCGCGTGACGCAGGGGTCCAGACAAACTGACCTGTGTCGTTGGTCGCATGGTATACAGTCTGATTTGCGGCATCCATGATACGAAGGCTCACCGTCTTCCCTGTCACAATAGAACCGTTTGAGGTAACTCGGAGAGTCCAGTTCACAACCACAGACTCGCCAAGGTCGACATAGGAGGGCGCTGACACATCGAGGTACGTTTCCACGGGAGTATAGAGATGGACCAACCGTTGCAACACCAGCGGTTCGCAGTACCGACGAGAGAGTGTGACAGTCAGATTGTACTCGCCCTCGGAGAAGTCGTCGGTTGGAACATTGAGGTCGAGAGGCGACTCCTCAGTATAGTACCACTCTCTATAGAACGGCGGGTCGCCCAGCCGAACAGTGACATTGGTGACCCCAGCCCCGGAACCTGTATCGAGGTGCCATGTGACATTGCCAGTCACGGGGTCGCCTATTAGGACATCTGTCGAGTCGAGAGAGAGAAGTCCTGCAAGCTGGCCTGACACATTTACGGTCAGATGCGCTGAAGCCCGTGTGGCACCGTAGTCCCACACAATGACAAAAACACCATGCGGGCCGAGCGCCTCAGCATCAGAGGGAACGTTTAGCCAGAGCGTATCAGAGGCCAGAACATCCGAGTACAGAGTCCAGACTCCAAACGCCAGAATCGCCACCGTGTGATTCTCCACAGATGATGTCACGGTGACATCGATAGGGATGGACCCTCCCAAGGCGGCACTCCCAAGGGCACTGCATGCAAGTGTCCGCCCCTCTCCGCTCCAGACTCTCGGCCGAAGGCCTAGAATTGAGAGCATTCTCACAATTGTTGCAGTGAAGATAGGCTGCCATGGGTCTGTCGAGTTGAACCACCCCGTTGAGAACGGCTCTGGCCCAAGCGCCTCTAGTACGGCAGTTTCATTGACCAGGTCAAGCCACGTACCATACCCGTTGGCCGAGAGAAGTGCTAGTGTGGCTACGTCGTAGCTCAGTGCAACAAGATCCTTGTACTGTATCCGTGCTGCTATGACTGAGGCTATCTGGTCAACCATTGTGCTATTGAGCACTCCCGTACGGAGTGCAGCACGTGTCGACAGCCAGTCCACAGCAGTCGGGAGCGCTGGGAACGGCTGTAGGTCCCATGAATCCGAGCACCATGAGCCGTTCCGATACTCGCTTAGGATAGCCTGCCTTAGTCTGTCAGGATGTTCCACTTGTCCGAGGGCACCGACTTGGTAGAGGGTTTCAACAGCGGCCACGGTGTGCTGCATGGTGGGCGCGCCCATGAAGGGCGTGGGCCTAAAATGCCCTGCAGGGTCCTGAGAGGTCGTGATGTATGACACGGTGGAAGACTTCACGTTCTCCGGTATCTGGTACCCCGTGGCCAACGAGGCCGCCACGCCGAAGTACTGAGTCCACACACTCTGCTGGCGGTACTGGTACGGCCCGTATTCCACTGCAGTGAGTGGTGTCAAGTTCTCCAATGTAGGGTACTGAT